>JBAVJB010000040.1:0-2418 GCA_049687495.1 Salinimicrobium sp. | reverse complement strand
CGTTTTCGCAAAAATCAATTATGGCTCCCAGTTGTTCAGCGTTGCCTGTCGCTAAAAAATCAATAGGGTTGGATACGGAAGACCCGTCAAACAACTGGCTCAACAAAGCTTCGCTTTCCGTTCCTTTCAAATGAGGAATTTTAAGTCTGTTCTTTGACAGAACATCTGTAAGCATCACAGCAGGACCTCCGGCATGGGTGATGATCGCAATGTTCTTTCCTTCGGATTCTTTCTGCTGAAGTATGCCGGCAACGGTAATAAGTTCGTTCCTGCCATAGCAACGAATAATTCCCGCTTTTTTAAACAAGGTATCTACAAAAACATCTGAATTGGCGATAGCGCCCGTATGGGAAGAAGCCGCCCTGCTCCCCGCTTCTGAACTTCCCGCCTTAATAGCCGCAATTTTGCAACCTTTGCGTATTAAGGAAGCGGTATGTTTTAAGAATTTAAGCGGGTTCTTAATGCTTTCGATATAAAGCAGCTTTACTTTTGAACTTGATCCCTCTTCAAAAGATTGATCTAAATATTCCAGAACCTCCTCTACTCCCAGTTGGGCACTGTTACCAACGGTATAAATACTGGAGAAGGTGAGGCCCGTACTTTTCGCCGCTTCAATTATGAAAACTGCAGTTGCGCCTGAACCTGATATGAAATCAACTCCTTTTTTATCCAGTTTAGGGATGGGCGTAGTAAAAACTCCTGTGAAATGTTGATTGATTAATCCAATGTTGTTAGGACCTAATAAACTTCCGCCAGCTTCTTTAATTAATTCCACAATTTCCTTTTCCAATTGCGCGCCATTTTCATCCTTTTCACTGAATCCTGCAGAAAAAATTATAAAGCCTTTAGTATTCTTTTGCTGCGTAAGAACCTTCACGGTTTCATAGACATATTTCGCAGCGATCGCGATGATAGCAAGATCAACTTCCGGAATATCATTAATATCATTATAAGATCTAACCCCCTGAACAATCTCCTGTTTGGGGTTGACCGCAAATAATTGTCCTTTGAACTGATGGTCGAGCAGGTTTTTCAAAACTCTGCCGCCGGGACTATGAATATTGTCTGAACCACCAACAACCACAATGCTTTTGGGATGGATTAATTTCGAATGAAGCATAAAAACAAGGAATTTTAATAATTGTAAAGGAAGAAATTAAAAATAGGATTTTAACTGATCTTCATCAGCAACAGTTTGATTACATCTTTGTTATTTTGATAGAACAGCTAAAACTTTTCAGGATATGTATGCATTTTCGAACGCGGTTAATTCCATGCATTCAGAAGACATTAAACAATTAATGAAACAGGCTTCCGGAAAAAGCCTGATCTCATTTGCCGGCGGAATGCCAAACAATGATCTTTTTCCCTTAGAACAAATTGATGATATTTATAATTCCCTGCCTGAAGACATCAAAAAATTATGTTTTCAATATGGTCCAACCTCCGGCTACCCTCCTCTGGTTAAGTCATTAGAGGGCTATTTAAAAAAAAAGGGATTGGCAGTTGATGATAATAAAATTCTGATCACTACCGGTTCTCTTCAGGCCATCTCCATTATCACCCAGGAATTTGTCAATGAAGGAGATATCATATTAACCGAAAACCCCAGTTTTTTAGGAGCATTGTCTGTTTTTGAAACTGCCGGTGCTGAGATACACAGCATTCCTATCGACAAAGATGGTATTGATATAAAGGCTCTGAAAAGTAAAATTGAATCTTTAGACCGCAAACCAAAATTTCTATATGTCACGCCTAATTATCACAATCCCGCCGGGATCATTTACACTCCTGAAAGGAAAAAAGCACTTCTGGAAGTTCTTTCCGGTACAGGAATAATTCTATTGGAAGACGATGCTTACAGCGATCTGTATTTCAATGAAGACGAAAAACACCTGACCAAATCCATGAAATCACTAGGCGTTCAGGATGTAGAAATTATCTATACCGGATCATTTTCAAAAATTCTCGGGCCGGGATTCCGACTGGGCTTCATGTTGTCTTCGGAAGAAATTTTCGAAAAAGCGGAAACCGTCAAACAAGCAATGGACGCCTGCACCTCCAATTTCATGCAGATATTAGCCAATGAGTTTTTAGCACAACAAAAACTTGAGCCTTATTTAGCATTTTTGAGAAGAGAATATTTGGAGCGGAAGAATTTGCTTCAGAACCACCTGAAAAATTATATGCCAAAAGAGATCACCTGGAATGAACCAAAAGGCGGATTTTATATCTGGCTTAAATTACCACCGCATATTAAGTCATCAGATATTTTTAAAGAAACTGTCGCTAAAGGCGTTGTATTTGTAACCGGCAGAACCTTTGATCCCGCCAGCAAAAAAGACGACAGGTTAAGACTTTCTTTTTCAAATATGCCGAAGGATGACATTGAAAAAGGGGTTAAGATCTTATCTGAAG
>JBAVJB010000039.1:0-2311 GCA_049687495.1 Salinimicrobium sp. | reverse complement strand
CCGTGAGGACATCAAAAACCTTGAGCTTATTTATCACCTGGTAAAAGAGCGAGGATTCACCCTGGAAGGCGCAAAAACGCATTTAAAGGAAGAAAGCACGAAAACATTGTCTAACTTTGAAATTATTCGCAAGTTGGAGCAAGTAAAATCTGAACTTATCAAACTAAAAAACCAATTATAGATGAAAAAGTGGTTAATACCAGTAGCAATCATCGGGGTGATCATCCTCGGATTTATTTTGCTTTTCACCGGAAAGTACAATTCTGCAGTAGATAAGCAGGAAATCGCTCGTAAATCATGGGCCGATGTTGAAAGTGCCTACCAGCGTAGAAATGACCTCATCCCAAGCCTCGTCAACACCGTCAAAGGTGCAGCCGATTTTGAGCGCAGCACACTTACCGATGTGATCGAGGCCCGTGCAAAAGCAACCTCTGTAAATGTGGACCCAAGCAATATTACTCCGGAGCAGATGCAACAGTTCCAGCAGGCACAAAGCCAGGTATCTTCTGCCCTATCCCGTTTACTCGTGACCGTGGAAAGGTACCCTGAACTTAAGGCTACACAAAATTTTCAGCAGTTACAATCGCAGCTGGAAGGTACAGAGAACAGGATCAATGTGGCCAGGAATAGGTATAATGAGCAGGTGACCGAATACAACCGTTTCATCCGGAGGTTCCCTAACAATATCATTGTCGGCATGTACGGTTTCGACCGCATGCCACCTTACGAAGCCGACGAAGGAGCACAGAATGCACCTGAAGTAGATTTCGACTTCTAAAACCTTTCAAAAATGGCAAAAATAGAGGAGTTTCTTACCGAAGAAGATGAGAAGGAGGTGGTAGCCGCCATTCAGAAAGCCGAGAAAAAGACTTCCGGAGAGATTCGCGTGCACATCGAGAAATCGAGCAAAGGCGATATCTGGAACCGTGCGATGGAAGTTTTCCACCTGTTAAAGATGGACAACACCAAAGAAGACAACGGCGTGCTCATTTATGTAGCCATTGACGATCGCAATTTTGTGATCTACGGCGACAAAGGCATCAACAAAGTGGTGCCCAATGATTTTTGGGAAACCACAAAAGACGAGATCGTCGCAGAATTCAAAAAAGGAGATTTCAAGCAAGGCCTAATCAACGGCATCTTAAAGGCCGGCGACGAACTGCAAAAACATTTTCCCTGGGACGAAAACACAGACGAAAATCAATTATCGGACAAAATATCGCGCTAATGCACCTTCTAAAACGGAATTTCCTACTGCTGCTTTTACTCACTTTTACTGCCGTAACGGCATTCGCGCAGAGGGATATTCCGCCGAAGCCGAGTGAACAGACCAGCGTTTACGACTATGCCAATGTGCTGAATGCTTCGGAAAAGCAAAGCCTGGAGCAGAAGCTTATCAACTATTCCGATACCACTTCTACTCAAATTGTCATTGCCACCATTAATTCCCTGCAGGGGGAATACATCAACACCTACGCTACCGAATGGGCGCATAAGTGGGGCATTGGCCAGGGAAAAGAAGACAATGGTATTTTCATTCTTTTAGCAGAAGAAGACCGAAAAGTAATGATCGCGACCGGTTACGGTACCGAAGGTGACCTTACCGATGCCGTTTCCAAACAGATCGTTGACCAGGTGATGATCCCCGAGTTCCGCGCGGGCAGCTACTACCGAGGCCTGGATGCGGGAACAACAGCCATAATGCAGGTGCTCAACGGCACTTTTAAAGGCACGCCTCAAAGGCGTGGCGGCGGCGGTGGCGCTTCTCCAAGATTTATCATACTTGCCATTATTTTCATTTTCATTCTTATCGCCCTGAGCCGAAACAAAGGCGGCGGTGGCCGTGGCGGCAGAAGGCGCGGCGGCGGATTACTTGATATACTCGTACTTAGCAGCCTGGGCCGCGGAGGTTTTGGCGGCGGAGGCGGCTTTGGTGGCGGAGGCGGTGGCTTCGGTGGAGGCGGCGGCTTTGGTGGTGGCTTCGGCGGAGGCGGCTTCGGTGGCGGTGGCGCCAGCGGAGGATGGTAAGTTAGTGAAGCAGTGCTCAGTGCTCAGTTGGCAGTGGTTGCAGGTTCCATGTTACAAGTTGCATGTTCCCAGTCCATTCCACGTCTTTGCGAGCGATAGCGAAGCAATCTCACCTTCAGAATTAGAATTTACCCCGCACCAACTCCTCATCCCGAGTGGCAGATTGCTTCAGTCTCCCGTTTTCCCGGGATCCTTCGCAAAGACGGTCCAGAATTGGGACCCAAAACCTGAAACCTTGATCCTTAAACCAGAAAGCCTCTCAAAAATGTCATTTTTGAAAGGC
>JBAVJB010000038.1:0-42846 GCA_049687495.1 Salinimicrobium sp. | reverse complement strand
GTAAGCGAGATCTTTGGCGAGGTCAAAGCCAAGGGAGATGAAGCTGTATTTCGTTACACTGAACTTTTTGACGGAATAAAACCTGAAGCCCTTCAGGTTTCCAGAAAAGAGATTGAGAAAGCGGAGCAGCAAGTTTCTGATGATCTGAAACAAGCCATTCAACTGGCCAAAAAAAATATTGAAGCCTTTCACGCGGCTCAAAAAACCGGAAAAGTTTTCGTAGAAACTATGGCCGGCGTGAAGTGCTGGCAGGAGAAAAAGCCGATCCAAAAGATAGGGCTTTATATTCCCGGGGGTACCGCACCGCTTTTTTCCACTATCCTGATGCTTTCCGTTCCCGCAAAGATCGCAGGTTGTGAGGAGATCGTGATGTGCAGCCCGCCGGATAAGCAGGGAGAGATCGACCCGGTGATGCTTTACACCGCAAAGCTCTGCGGAATTGATAAGATCTTTAAAGTTGGCGGAATACAGGCGATCGCGGGCATGACCTTTGGAACCGGCACCTTACCTAAAGTGTATAAGATCTTTGGTCCAGGAAACCAGTTCGTGACCGTGGCGAAGCAAATGGCAACCAAGTACAGTGTGGCTATAGATATGCCTGCAGGCCCTTCGGAATTGTTAATTCTGGCAGATGATTCGGCTAATGCTGCTTTTGTCGCCTCAGACCTGCTATCACAGGCAGAGCATGGAAAAGACAGCCAGGTAATTTTGGTCTCGCTTTCAAAAAAGCTGCTGGAGGAAGTAGAGCAGGAGGTAGAGCGGCAGTTACAGGAGCTTCCGCGGAAGCAGATCGCATCAGCGGCAATTGTGAACTCGAGGCTTATTTATACTGAAGATTCAAAAATGGCTTTGGAGCTCATCAATGAATATGGTCCTGAACACCTCATCATTGCTGCCGATAATGCTGAATTCTTCGTGAACGGTGTGGTTAACGCAGGTTCTGTTTTTATAGGGAACAACACGCCCGAAAGCGCAGGAGATTATGCGTCGGGCACCAACCACACGCTGCCAACCAACGGTTACGCAAAACAGTACAGCGGCGTGAATCTGGACAGTTTTACGAAAACCATCAGTTTTCAGGAAATTTCCGCAGAAGGAATTAAAAATATTGGTCCGGCCATTGAACTAATGGCCGAGGCAGAAGGTTTACAGGCGCACAAAAATGCCGTAAGCCTCAGGTTAAAGAAACAGCAATGAGAAAAGAATTCAAGATAGAAGATTTGGTTAGGGAGAATGTGGCGCGAATGAAACCGTATTCTTCTGCGCGGGATGAGTTCAAAGGAGAGGTGCGAAAAATGACATTTTTGGATGCCAATGAAAATCCGTTCGAGAATGGCGTGAACCGCTATCCCGATCCGCAGCAAAGCAGGTTAAAAGCCGAATTAGCCTCTCAAAAAGAGCTAGATATGGAGCAGATCCTGCTTGGAAACGGGAGTGATGAGGTGCTGGACCTGTTGTTCAGGGCTTTTTGTGAGCCCAGGGAGGATAACGTGATTAGTTTGCCGCCAACTTACGGCATGTATAAAGTTTTGGCAGAATTGAACAACGTGGAAAACCGGGAAGTCCTGCTAAAAAAGGATTTTCAGCCTGATGTTTACCAAATTTTGCGGCAGGTTGATGAGCAAACCAAAATGATCTTTTTGTGCTCTCCCAATAATCCTACTGGCAATTCATTTTCCGAAGCTGCCGTGCTGGAGCTGCTCGAAAAGTTTTCGGGGCTTGTTGTTATCGATGAGGCTTATATAGATTTTTCGGAAAAGCAGAGCTGGCTGCTTCGGTTAAAGGAATTTCCAAACCTGGTGATCACTCAAACCCTTTCCAAGGCTTATGGGCAGGCGGGGATAAGATTGGGAAGCTGCTATGCTTCCGAAGAAATTATTGCGATCCTCAACAAAATAAAACCGCCCTACAATGTGAACGTGCTTACGCAGGAGAAGGCGCTGGAGCGGTTACAGGCCAAAGAGGAGGTGAAGCTGGAGGTAATGAAAATTCTGTCTCAAAAAGCCTTTTTAGAGAAGGAATTGCCAAAGCTGGATTTTGTGAAAAAGATGTATCCTTCTGACGCCAATTTTATTCTCGCGAAGGTCGACGATCCAAACTTGAGATATTCGCAGCTGTTGGAGCGTGGCATTGTGGTGCGTAATCGCAGCAGCCAGCCACTTTGCGCGGAAACGTTGAGATTTACTATTGGCAGCATGGCCGAAAATATTAAACTATTGAAAGTCCTGCAGGAGATGCAGGCCAAAAAAGAAGAGGTATGAAAAAAATGCTTTTTTTAGACCGCGACGGGACACTGGTCCTGGAGCCCGAAGATTATCAACTGGACAGTTTTGAAAAACTGGAATTCTACAAAGATGTTTTTTTCTATTTGGGAAAGATCGCCCGGGAACTGGATTATGAGCTGGTGATGGTGACCAATCAGGATGGTTTGGGGACAGAATCCTTTCCGGAAGATACTTTTTGGCCGGTGCAGAATTTTATTCTGAAGGCTTTTGAAAATGAAGGGGTAGAATTCAGCGAAATCATCATTGACAGGACCTTTCCGGAAGAAAATGCCGAGACCAGAAAACCCCGCACCGGATTAATGACTGCCTATTTGCAAAGTGATAATTACGATCTGGAAAATTCTTTTGTAGTTGGAGACCGATTGACCGATATGGAGCTGGCAAAAAACCTGGGGGCTAAAGGTATTTTCATCAGCAGCCATGCACAGCTGGGGAGCAATGAAGTTTCGGTAAAAGAAGAAGAGCTAAAACAGATCATTCAGCTGAATACCCAAAACTGGAAAGAAATCTATGAATTTCTGAAGCTTTCAAAGCGTACAGCACAGATTGAAAGAAAGACCAACGAGACCGATATTTTCGTCGATCTGAACCTTGACGGTACGGGAAAGAGCAGGATCAACACCGGGATCAAATTCTTTGACCACATGCTGGACCAGATCGCCAGGCACGGCCAAATGGACCTGGAGGTGCAGGTGAAGGGCGACCTGGAGGTTGATGAGCACCACACCATTGAAGATACTGCTATTGCATTGGGAGAAGTGTTTTCTAAAGCTTTAGGGAGTAAGCTCGGCATTGAGCGTTACGGCTTCAGCCTGCCAATGGATGATTGCCTGGCGCAGGTTGCCATTGATTTTGGCGGAAGGAACTGGCTCGTGTGGGATGCGGAATTTAAGAGGGAAATGATTGGCCAAATGCCTACCGAAATGTTCTATCACTTCTTTAAATCTTTTACTGATGGCGCAAAAGCAAATTTGAACATCAAAGCTGAAGGGCAGAATGAGCACCATAAGATCGAGGCGATCTTTAAAGCTTTTGCAAAAGCCATTAAAGTGGCGGTAAAACGTGATCCTGAAAAAATGATCCTTCCGAGTACAAAGGGAGTATTATAGATATAAGACTGTAGATGAATATTGTTATAATTGATTACGGGGCGGGGAATATCCAGAGCATCAAGTTTGCACTGGAACGCCTGGGCTATGAAGGAAAACTTTCAAGTGATGCGGAAGAGATCAGGAAAGCAGATAAGGTGATCTTTCCGGGAGTCGGGGAAGCCAGTTCTGCTATGAAAAAACTGAAGAGTACCGGGCTGGATAAGATAATTCCGCAGTTGCAGCAGCCGGTTTTGGGGATCTGCCTGGGCATGCAGTTGATGTGCAGGCATTCTGAAGAAGGTGATACCACAGGGCTGGAGATTTTTGATGTTGATGTAGTGCATTTCGAAAAGAACCTAAAGGTGCCACATATTGGCTGGAACAGGATAAAGGATCTTAAAAATGACCTTTTTGAAGGGATAAAGGAGCAGGAATATGTTTACCTGGTCCATAGCTTTTATGCGCCGGTATGTTCTGAAACCATTGCGAAATGTGATTACGGCGTAAACTATTCTTCGGCTTTAAAAAAGGGAAATTTTTATGGAGTTCAGTTTCACCCTGAGAAGAGCAGTGAAGCAGGAGAGAAAATCTTGAAAAACTTTCTAACGAACTGCACATAAAAGAAAAAAGAGAAGAGAAGAAAGAGAAGAAAGAGAAAAGACAGTCTATGTTCTCTATTCTCTGATCTTTTCTCTAACAAAAATCTAACATCAAATGAGAATCATACCGGCAATAGACATCATCGACGGGAAATGCGTCAGGCTTTCACAAGGAGATTACGATACCAAAAAGATCTATAATGAAGATCCAGTAGAGGTGGCGAAGGAATTCGAGGCTCATGGAATTTCTTACCTGCACCTGGTCGACCTCGATGGGGCAAAGTCGAAACATATTGTGAACTACAAGGTGCTTGAAAGTATTGCAAATCAAACCTCTCTAAAAGTGGATTTTGGAGGGGGTCTAAAATCTGATGAGGATCTCAAGATCGCTTTCGAGAGTGGTGCAAACCAGGTAACGGGTGGGAGCATTGCTGTAAAGAATCCTCAAACCTTCTATTCCTGGCTGAAAAAATATGGAGCTGAAAAGATCATTTTAGGAGCTGATGCAAAGGATGAAAAAATAGCCGTGTCCGGCTGGCAGGAAAGTTCAGATAAAGAGCTGTTGCCCTTTATTGAAAACTATTTTGAGCAGGGCGTGAAATATGTGATCTGTACAGATATCTCAAAAGACGGAATGTTGCAGGGACCTTCAACTGAACTTTATAAAAAGATCCTGGAAGAACTTCCTGAACTGAAACTGATCGCATCCGGCGGCATAGCCACTTTTGATGATCTGCCACAGCTACAGGTAATTGGTTGTGAAGGAGCAATTATTGGGAAGGCGATCTATGAAGGGAGAGTAAGCCTGAAGCAACTGGAGAAGTTTGTTTTCGAGAATCAAGTTTGAAGCACCAAATTTCAAACACCAAATGTTTTATCCTCCGAAGCTTTGGCGAAGGAGGACAAATTCGCAAGATTAACTTCTAATTTCTAACTTCTAAAATCTTACATCAAATCATGCTAACAAAAAGAATCATACCCTGCCTTGATATTAAGAACGGTCGAACGGTAAAAGGGGTCAATTTTGTTGATCTTCGTGATGCGGGTGACCCGGTAGAGCTGGCAGAGATTTATTCAAAGTCCGGGGCAGATGAGCTGGTCTTTTTGGATATTTCGGCTACCGAGGAAAAGAGAAAAACCCTGGCCGAGCTGGTGAAGCGTATAGCTGCCACTATAAACATTCCGTTCACTGTGGGCGGCGGTATTTCTTCGGTAGAAGATGTGGATATGCTGCTGCAAAACGGGGCAGACAAGGTGGCGATCAATTCTTCCGCAGTCAAAAATCCGCAGCTCATCAACCAGCTGGCTGCTAAATTTGGGAGGCAGTGTATAGTCGTTGCGATAGATGCAAAACAGATCAATGGCAAATGGCTGGTGCATTTGGTGGGAGGAAAAATACCTACCGAAATTGACCTTTTTGAATGGGCAAAGGAGGTGGAACAAAGAGGGGCAGGTGAGATCCTATTCACTTCCATGGATCATGACGGTACCAAAAAAGGCTTTGCCAATGAGGCTTTAGCGAAACTTTCTACGGAATTGAGCATACCAGTGATCGCATCGGGCGGCGCGGGTACCATCAGCCATTTTTGCGACACTTTTATAGAAGGAAAGGCGGATGCAGCTTTAGCGGCCAGTGTGTTCCATTTTAAAGAAATAGGCATACAGGACCTGAAAGAGGAGATGAGGAAAGAAGGAATTGAGGTTAGACTATAATTAGAAAAGAGAGAGAAATGAAAATAGATTTTAATAAAAATAGTGATGGATTGATTCCGGCGATCGTGCAGGATTCAAAAACCAGGAATGTGCTCATGCTGGGCTACATGAATGAAGAGGCTTTAAAGAAAACCAAAGAGCTTCAAAAAGTGACATTTTATAGCCGCAGTAAGCAAAGGCTTTGGACCAAAGGAGAAGAGAGTGGAAATTTTCTGAACCTGGTGGATATGAAAATTGACTGCGATAACGACACGCTCCTGGTTATGGTACGACCAGAGGGACCTGTTTGTCACAAAGGAACCGACACCTGCTGGGGGCTCAAAAATGAGAAAAATGAAGGCTTTTTAGAGGAGCTGGAAACTGTCATTGCTTCGAGAAAAGCCAATGAGCAGGATGAAAAAAGTTACGTGGCTTCCCTTTTTAGAAGCGGGATCAATAAGATCGCTCAAAAGGTAGGGGAAGAGGCAGTAGAAGTGGTTATTGAGGCAAAAGACGATAACGAAGAGCTGTTCCTCAACGAAAGTGCCGATCTGCTCTTCCATTATCTTGTCCTGTTGCAGGCAAAAGGCTATCGTCTGGAGGATGTGATCCAGGTGCTGCGGGAAAGGCATAAATAAAAAAATGCCCGTGTTTCACAGCACGGGCATTTTTTCGTCAACTAATTAAAAACTAAGAGTTCGTTTCTTTTTTAGCTTTTTCCACCTGTATGGTGAGTTCTTTTTTATCCTCATCAAAATCCATGAAGATCTTATCTCCTTCGGAAATGTGAGAGGTGATGATCTCTTCGGCCAGGGCGTCTTCAATATATTTCTGGATCGCACGGTTCAAAGGCCTTGCTCCATACTGCTTGTCGAATCCTTTTTCAGCAATAAAGTCTTTGGCTTTCTTGGTCAATTTCAAGTCGTAACCAAGAGCTCCAATTCTACCGAATAGTTTTTCAAGCTCAATATCGATGATCTTGTAAATATCTTCCTGCTCAAGCGGATTAAAGATCACAACGTCATCAACACGGTTCAGGAATTCAGGTGCAAAGGCTTTCTTAAGTGCATTTTCGATAACGCTTCTCGCATTCTCGTCTACCTGAGATTTTTTTGCAGCGGTTCCAAAACCTACTCCCTGTCCAAAGTCTTTTAGTTTTCGGGCTCCAATGTTCGAGGTCATTATGATGATCGTATTTCTGAAGTCGATCTTACGGCCAAGACTGTCGGTCAAATAGCCGTCATCCAGCACCTGCAGTAACATGTTGAAAACATCAGGATGGGCTTTTTCCACCTCGTCCAGGAGGATCACGGCGTAAGGCTTACGTCTCACTTTTTCGGTCAATTGACCTCCTTCTTCATATCCTACGTATCCCGGAGGTGCACCGATCAACCTGCTCACCGCAAATTTCTCCATGTACTCGCTCATGTCGATACGTATTAAAGCATCTTCATTATCGAATAGTTCTCTTGAAAGTATCTTTGCAAGCTGTGTTTTACCAACACCTGTTTGTCCAAGGAAAATAAAGGAACCAATAGGTTTATTCGGATCTTTAAGCCCGGCGCGGTTACGCTGGATGGCTTTCACCACTTTACCAACGGCTTCATCCTGCCCGATCACTTTTCCTTTGATCAACTCAGGCAGTTTTGCCAGCTTGTTAATTTCTGTTTGGGCGATACGGTTCACAGGAATTCCTGTCATCATTGAAACCACATCGGCAACGTTGTCCTCGCTCACCGTTTCACGGTGCATCTTAGACTCTTCTTCCCAACGGGCCTGTGCCTTGGAAAGTTCTTTTTCTATATTCTTCTCGTCATCGCGCAGCTTGGCAGCTTCCTCGTATTTCTGTTTCTTAACTACTGTGTTCTTGTTCTCACGCACTTCTTCCAGCTTGCGTTCCAACTCAAGGATCTGTTTTGGAACATCAATATTGGTAATGTGTACACGGGAACCGGCTTCGTCAAGGGCATCAATGGCTTTGTCCGGCAAAAATCTGTCGGTCATGTAGCGATTTGTCAGCTTCACACAAGCCTGGATAGCATCATCTGTATAAGTAACATTATGGTGTTCTTCATACTTGTCTTTGATGTTGTTCAGGATCTGTATGGTTTCCTCTACGGTAGTAGGTTCTACGATCACTTTTTGAAAACGTCTCTCTAATGCACCGTCCTTTTCAATGTACTGTCTGTACTCATCAAGGGTAGTCGCACCAATACATTGAATTTCCCCTCTTGCTAATGCAGGTTTGAACATGTTGCTGGCATCCAAACTACCTGTAGCGCCACCGGCTCCAACAATAGTGTGGATCTCATCAATGAAAAGTATGATATCATCGTTCTTCTCAAGCTCGTTCATCACTGCCTTCATACGCTCCTCGAACTGTCCGCGGTATTTTGTACCGGCAACAAGGCTCGCAAGGTCAAGTGTGACCACTCTTTTATCGAACAGGATCCTGGAAACTTTGCGTTTCACAATTCGCAAGGCAAGGCCTTCGGCAATAGCCGATTTACCTACCCCGGGTTCCCCGATAAGCAGTGGGTTATTTTTCTTTCTTCGGCTTAAGATCTGCGAAACCCGCTCGATCTCTTTCTCCCGCCCTACAACAGGGTCGAGTTTATCCAACTCGGCAAGGGCAGTAAGATCCCTTCCGAAGTTATCCAGAACAGGAGTCTTGGATTTCTTGGTAGATTTACCCGGACTTCCTGCAAAAGGGTTACTTTTACCCGAATCGTCTGAAGAAGCATCTTCATCAGAAAAAGACTCTGCCGTTGGAGAATCTATATAATCGTCATCGTTTGCGATCATGTATTTGAATTGATCTTTTACCCCGTCATAATCTACCTTGAGCTTATTGAGCAGTTTGGTAGTCGGGTCGTTCTCATTCCGCAGAATACAAAGCAGCAAATGAGCGGTATTAATTGAGGAGCTTTGGAAGAGCTTGGCTTCCAAAAAGGTGGTTTTTAGTGCCCTTTCTGCCTGCCTGGTAAGATGTAAATTCCTCTTTTCATTAGACTCAACAGTTACATTAGGATTGGCGGGGCTTAATATCTCAACTTTTCTCCTTAGATGGGTAAGATCAACATCAAGAGCATTGAGGATGTTTATGGCTTTACCGTCTCCATCTCTCAATAATCCCAGCATCAAGTGTTCTGTACCTATAAAGTCATGGCCTAACCTCAAGGCTTCTTCCTTGCTGTAGGCTATAACATCTTTTACTCTTGGTGAAAAATTATCATCCATGTTTTTTCCTTTCTCTCTGATTATTTCTATCTCAGGTTTCAAAAACCGTACCTGATTGTGGACTATAGCTAATTGACAAAATTGGTTTGGAATTACAAAGAAGAATGTAATGAACTTATTAACGAAGGACAACTAAATATTTGTTAATAAAATACAAGAAAACCTCAATGAGAATGGTATGTAGGTTGGGTAAAATGCGTAAATTGGCACGTTAGTTTTTTGAACCAAAATAAATGAATATATGGCTGAAGGAGAAAAGTTAATTCCTATCAACATTGAAGATGAAATGAAGTCGGCCTACATTGATTATTCAATGTCGGTCATTGTGTCACGTGCCCTGCCAGACGTACGTGATGGTTTGAAACCTGTGCACAGAAGGGTTTTATACGGAATGTACGAGCTTGGAGTCCTTTCCAACAGAGCTCATAAGAAATCTGCGAGAATAGTCGGGGAAGTCTTGGGTAAGTTTCACCCTCACGGTGACTCTTCAGTCTATGACACCATGGTACGTATGGCCCAGGAGTGGAGCTTGCGCTACATGCTGGTAGATGGCCAGGGTAACTTTGGTTCTGTTGACGGTGACAGCCCTGCGGCGATGCGTTATACCGAGGCAAGGATGCGCAAGATCAGCGAAGACATGCTTGCTGATATAGATAAAGAAACAGTTGATACTCAGTTAAATTTTGACGATACCATTCACGAGCCGGTGGTGCTGCCAACCAGGATCCCAAACCTGTTGGTGAACGGCGCCAGCGGGATCGCGGTAGGTATGGCCACCAATATGCCGCCTCACAACCTTTCGGAAGTTATTGACGGGGTAGTGACCTACATCGACAATCCCGATGTGGAGGTTGATGAGCTTATCGAGCACGTAAAAGCACCCGATTTTCCTACAGGAGGTATCATTTACGGCTATGACGGCGTGCGTGAAGCATTTAAAACGGGCCGCGGAAGAGTGGTCATTCGCGCGAAAGCGAATACCGAAGAGGTCAACGGTCGTGAGGCAATCGTAGTGACCGAAATTCCTTACCAGGTCAACAAGGCCGAGATGATCAAGAAAACGGCCGAACTGGTAAACGACAAAAAGATAGAAGGTATCTCCCTCATCAGGGACGAATCTGACAGGAACGGAATGCGTATCGTGTACATTCTTAAGCGTGACGCTATTCCTAATATTGTACTTAATACCTTATATAAACATACTGCACTTCAAAGCTCCTTCAGCGTGAATAACATCGCCCTGGTAAAAGGACGTCCACAAATGCTGAACCTTAAGGACATGATCCACCATTTTGTGGAGCATCGTCATGACGTGGTTGTGCGCCGTACCGAATATGAGCTGAGAAAAGCAGAAGAAAGGGCCCACATTCTTGAAGGGCTTATCATTGCTTCAGATAATATTGATGAGGTAATTGCCCTCATCCGTGCGTCGAGCAATGCCGATGAAGCAAGAGGAAAATTGATCGAGCGTTTTGAACTTTCCGAAGTACAGGCGAAAGCGATCGTAGAAATGCGATTGAGACAGCTTACCGGTCTTGAACAGGATAAGCTAAGAGCTGAATACGAGGAATTGATGCAAACCATCGAAGACCTGAAGGATATTCTTGCAAGAAAAGAGCGCAGAATGCAGGTGATCAAAGATGAAATGCTTGAGGTCAAAGAAAAATACGGTGACGAGAGAAGGTCTACCATTGAATACTCGGGTGGAGACCTGAGTATGGAAGACATGATCCCAGATGAGCAGGTGGTGATCACCATTTCTCACGCAGGATATATTAAAAGGACTTCACTTACCGAATATAAGACACAGAACAGGGGAGGAGTTGGACAAAAAGCTTCTATCACGAGGAACGAAGATTTCCTTGAGAACCTTTTTATTGGTACCAACCACCAATACATGCTGTTCTTTACTGAAAAAGGTAAATGTTTCTGGATGAGGGTGTTCGAGATTCCTGAAGGAAGTAGAACTTCAAAAGGAAGAGCGATACAAAACCTTATCAACCTGGAGCCGGATGATAAGCTGAAGGCCTTTATCTGTACCCAGGATCTTAAGGACGAGGAGTACATCAACAGCCATTACGTGATCATGGCGACCAAGAAGGGGCAGGTGAAAAAGACACCGCTTGAGCAATATTCAAGACCTAGAACTAACGGTATCAACGCGATCACCATTCGGGAAGGAGATGAATTGCTGGAAGCTAAACTTACCAACGGCGAAAGCCAGGTCATGCTGGCCGTAAAAAGTGGAAAAGCGATCCGTTTTGAGGAGAGCAAGACCCGTCCTATGGGAAGAAATGCTTCGGGAGTAAGAGGTATCACCCTTGCCGATGATAAGGATGAAGTGGTAGGAATGATCGCCATTCAGAATTCAAAAGAGGAAACAGTGCTTGTAGTTTCAGAAAACGGATATGGAAAACGCACGTATATCGACGATCCTGAAGATGGAGAACCGATCTACCGTATCACCAACCGTGGCGGTAAAGGAGTGAAGACCATTTCTATTACACCAAAAACAGGAAGCCTTGTCGCAATTAAGAGTGTGACAGATATGGATGACCTTATGATCATCAATAAATCGGGGATCGCCATTCGTACTTCAGTAGACAGTTTACGAGTGATGGGAAGAGCTACCCAGGGAGTTAGATTGATCAACCTTAAGGGCAATGATTCGATTGCAGCTGTGGCCAAAGTGATGAATGAAGAGGAAGATGTCGAGGAGGTTGCCGAGAAGGAAGGCCTTGATATGAGAGGGGAAGGCAATGATGGCACAACAATTGCAAATGATTCAGAAGAATAAGTTTATAATCAAAACCCTATAAAATGAAAACAAGAATTCTAACGGCAGTTTTGGCAATGTCTACTGTCGTGACGTTTGCTCAAAAGAAAGAAATAAAACGCGCAGGAAAAGCTGTAGAAAAAGGTGAATACCAGGAGGCTAAGAATTACCTTCAACAAGCTGAAGCCGAATTGGCCGGGGCTGATGAAGATTTGAAAGCCGACTATTACTTATATAAAGGTTATGCTTTGATAGGAAACGGAGAAAACGTACCTACCAATGACCTTATGGCAGCTACCGAAGCTTTTAAGAAAGCAAAAGAGCTTGGTCATGAAGATGCTCAGCAGGGAATTTCTGCTGCAAGCAATGCTTTGGTAAATGCAGCTATTGCAGACCAGAATGCACAGAAGTATACAGATGCTGCCGCAAAACTTTATGAAGGTTACAACCTTAATAATCAGGACACCATCTATCTTTACTATGCGGCTTCAAACTCTGTGAACGCTAAAGATTATGATGCTGCGCTTAAGTACTACAATATTCTTAAAGATGTAGGATTTACCGGCGAAGAAACTGTATATACTGCAGTGAACAAAGAAACCGGTGAAACCGAAAGAATGGCTTCAAAAGAGCAACGTGACCTTTTTGTAAAAGCAGGTTCTTATATCGATCCAAAAGAGGAGAAGTCTGAATCTAAAAAAGGAGAGATCGCTAAGAACATCGCCCTTATCTACATTGAAAAAGGGGAGAATGACAAAGCGGTAGCCGCAATGGACCAGGCTAAGCAAGATAATCCCGGTGATATCGGGTTGTTGCAGGCTGAAGCTGACATGTACTACAAAATGGGCGACATGAAAAAATATCGTGAGCTTATGGAGCAGGTAGTGGAGCAAACTCCTGATGATCCTATCCTGTATTACAACCTTGGGGTAAGTTCAGCTGAGCTTGGTGAAACCGACAGAGCTATCGATTACTATAAGAAAGCTATCGAGTTGGATCCTTCAATGAACAATGCAAGGATCAACATTGCTTACGTGATCCTTTCTAAAGAGGCTCCAATCGTAGAGCAAATGAACAAACTTGGAATGAGCAAGGAAGATACTAAGAAGTATGACCAACTTTCTGAGCAACGTAAACAGCTTTACGTAGACGCACTTCCGCACCTTGAGAAAGTTCTTGAAAAAGATCCTGACAATGTAGAGGCTGCAAGAACAATAATGAACATCTATTATCAGATCGAACAGCCTGAAAAAGCTGAAGCTATGAAGCAAAAGATCTCTGAGATGGAAGCCAACAGAGCTGAATAATATCTTCGGAAATTATAAAAATGAAAAACCCGCGATATCGCGGGTTTTTTGTTATAGTAAAAAAGAAGATGCGTCAAAAATGTCATTTTTGACGCATCTTCTTTTTTAGAGCTTTTACTGCTTAGATCATTTTCTTGATCACCCTAAGCTGATGGGTGTGCCGCCTGAGATCTGCATTATAAATTCCGGAATGGTCTATCCTGTCCAGTCTTACCTTACCGTCTGCATGAATAATATAGTTATCACTCATGATGATGCCCACGTGAGTGATCTTCCCTTCGGAATCATCAAAGAATGCCAGGTCTCCGGGTTCACTTTCCTCAATAAAACTTAGAGATTCCCCCTGTTTCGCCTGGTCGGCAGCGTTGCGCTGCAGCATATGCCCGTTTAGCCTGTAGACCATTTGGGTAAATCCGCTGGAATCTATTCCAAAAGGGGTTTTTCCGCCCCACATAAACGGCGCATTAAGGTACAGAAAGGCAGTTTCTATGAGCTTTGATTTTGGGGCAGTTCCGCTGCTGCGGGTTCCGGAGAACTCCTGCTTAAGCAGCGGCAGGGAATTAAGAACAGCACCTATAGGTATAGGAATTAGCTGCCCGGGCCCTGTTACAAATTCAATAAGATCTGCCGAGAGCTGCGGGGCTTGAGCATCAAGATCATGAAAATCCTCTTCAGAGACCTTCAGGAACTGCTTATTGTCTATCCATGCTTCAAAAGCGTCAAAAGCAGTGCGGATGCGCGACCATTTCGCCCTCTCTTCTAAAATGCGAAAATGTTCCCCATAAAGCACCTGGCTCAGCATTTCACTGGCATGTGAAGGCTCTTTCCGCAGGGGAACCGTTCCTAAATTACAAATGGCATACTGCATTCAACAGTGCTGTTAGTGTCGTTCGATCACCATTGCCGAAGCACCTCCACCACCGTTACATACTGCAGCTGCACCAATCTTTCCGTTATTCTGTTTGAGCACGTTCAACAAAGTCACAATGATCCTGGCTCCTGAACATCCCAGTGGGTGGCCAAGAGATACGGCACCACCGTTAACATTCACGTTGTCGTCTTTCAAACCAAGCATCTTCATATTTACAAGTCCCACAACAGAGAAGGCTTCATTGAATTCGAAGTAATCTACATTTTCAAGGGAAATTCCTGCTTTGTCAATAGCTTTTGGAAGTGCTTTGGCAGGAGCAGTTGTAAACCAGATAGGTTCATTGGCGGCATCAGCGTAGCTCTTGATGGTAGCTAGTGGCTCCAATCCAAGTTCTTCGGCTTTTTCTTTGCTCATCAAAACAAGAGCAGCGGCTCCATCATTGATCGTAGAAGCATTAGCCGCGGTCACTGTTCCGTCTTTTCCGAAGGCAGGGCGCAAAGAAGCGATCTTATCCATTCTTACGTTCCTGTATTCCTCGTCTTCCTTAACAACAACAGGATCACCTTTTCTCTGCGGAACTTCTACCGGTACCACTTCCTCATCAAATTTTCCTTCTTCCCAGGCTTTGCGGCTTCGGTTGTAAGATTGAACGGCAAATTTATCCTGCTCTTCACGGCTGTACCCGTTTTCTTTTGCACAATGATCTGCTGCTACTCCCATCGCGTTGTGGTCGTATGCGTCTACTAGACCATCTTTCTGCATTCCGTCTTCCATCTGGGCCGGGCCAAATTTTTGGCCTTTTCGCAGGTGAAGGTAATGAGGGATCATGCTCATGTTCTCCATTCCACCGGCAACAACAATAGAAGCGTCACCAAGTTGAATGGCTTGTGCAGCCTGCATCACCGCTTTCATTCCGCTGGCACAAACTTTATTTACAGTAGTACATGGTACGCTGGTGGGGATTCCTGCACCCAAAGCAGCTTGCCGTGCTGGAGCCTGCCCGTTTCCCGCCTGCACCACATTCCCCATCAGCACCTCGTCCACAAGTTCGGGTTTAAGCTTGATCTTATCCAGGGCTCCTTTAATGGCTATAGATCCCAGTTTTGTGGCCGGGACTGTTGAAAGGCTGCCAAGAAAACTACCTATTGGGGTCCTGGCTGCACTTACTATGACTACTTCTTTACTCATGGTTTTAAGTTTTAGTTTTCTTCTGCGAATTTAGTCATTTTATCAGGAAGAAACCAACGGCGCGGCTGCAGCCATCTTTTTTACTACATTTGAAAAGAGATTTGTTTTTATGAAATCATTCGTAAACTACCTTTATAAAAATCAGGACCTTTTTTATAAAGTTTTTTTGTTCCTCCTAACCACGGTCCTCATCGTGTATCTTTTTCCGAAGGGAGGGAAATTCAAGTACGAGATCCCCAAGGGAAAACCCTGGCAG
This sequence comes from Salinimicrobium sp., assembly GCA_049687495.1. Lineage (GTDB taxonomy): Bacteria > Bacteroidota > Bacteroidia > Flavobacteriales > Flavobacteriaceae > Salinimicrobium. Next base: position 27,541 of record JBAVJB010000038.1, on the reverse strand, counting down.
TATGAAAATCTCTACGCGCCCTTTGATTTTGCCATTTTAAAGACTCCTGAAGAGATCAAGGCCGAAAAGGAGAAGATCACTAAAAATCATATTCCGTACTACGATTTTAACCAGGACATAGCATCTGAGGTTAAAGCCGATCTTGAGCAGCAATTTGACCAGGTCTTTAGCGATACACTTAGCCGAAGCACTCGTAACAACCTGAATAAATTTGTCGAACAAACCGCCAATGACATTTACCGGAATGGGGTCTTGCAGGAGATCGTACCGCTAAACCCCGATGAGCTTATTTACCTGAAGAAAGGCAACGAAGCCAGCGAGGTGGCTTATAAAAATGTACTAAAGCAAAATCAGCTGCGGGATTTTCTCAATAAAAAGATCGACCAGGCGCGGCTGCAGGTGTTTCGGGACGAACTTGTGGGGTTGTTCTTTGAGACTGTAAGGCCAAATGTTAGTTACAATGAGGCCCTTACGCTGGGTGACCTGGAAAGCAAGTACAACCAGATCTCCTATACCCGCGGAAATGTGGAACGAGGGACCATTATCGTTGCGAAAGGAGAGGTGGTGGAAGGTGATAAGCTGCAAGTTCTTAATTCCCTGAAGGCCGAATATGAATCGCAGGTTTGGAGCGAAGCCAATTACAATTGGGTGGTAGTAGGCTACCTGCTGCTGGTGTTCCTTGCGCTGCTCATGCTCATGCTGTTCATAAGGAAGTACAGATATGACATTTTTCAGAACAATATAAAAGTCACTTTTATCTTTTTCAATGTAACGCTCATGGTGCTGCTCACTGTGCTGGTCATACAGTTCAATGTGCAGTACGTTTACGTGGTGCCGCTGTGTATCCTGCCGCTTACCATAAAAGGCTTTTTTGACTCCAGGCTAGGACTTTTTACCCACGTCATAACCGTGCTGCTGCTGGGTTTCATTGTGCCGGACAGTTATGAATATATGTTCCTGCAGATCATCGCAGGGATCGTGACCATTCTTACTGTTTCTGAACTCTATAAAAGGGCAAATTTATTCATCACTGTGGGGCAGATCACCCTGGTGTACATCATTTCCTATTTTGCCTTTACAGTCATTCAGGAAGGGTCGATCTATGAAGTGGAGCCAACAACTTTCCTCATGTTCCTTCTTGGCGGACTGGCCACGCTCTTCGTACAGCCTCTCATCTATGCTTATGAAAAGGTTTTTGGCCTCATCTCAGATATGTCTTTGCTGGAGCTTTCTGACACCAATTCAAAATTGCTCAAAGAGCTTTCAGACAAGGCGCCGGGAACGTTTCATCACTCTCTGAATGTTGCGAATTTGGCTGAAGCAGCTGCCAATGAAATAGGTGCAAACGCCATGCTGGCAAGGGTGGGAGCCTTGTATCACGATATAGGTAAGATGAAAAATCCTACCTATTTTACAGAGAACCAGACCACCTCGGTAAATTCACACGATGAACTTGCACCACGCGAAAGTGCAGAGATCATTATAGAACACGTGATCAACGGGATCGAGATCGCCAAGAAAAGGAATCTGCCAGACAGGGTGATAGATTTCATTCGTACGCACCATGGAACCACCACGGTCTACTATTTCCTTCAGAAGGAAAAAGAGATCAATGATGAGGTAAACGTGGAAGATTTCCGGTATCCCGGGCCAACGCCTTTCAGTAAGGAAACGGCAATTCTTATGATGTGTGACAGTGTAGAGGCGGCCAGTAAAAGCCTGAAGGAGCCTACCGCCAAGAAGATAGATGAGTTCGTTGAGAAGATCATCAATAAGCAAATGGAGGAAGGCCAGTTCCTGAATTCAGATGTTACTTTTATGGAAATTCAGCTTATTAAGAAAGTTTTGAAGCGTAAGCTGAAGAACATTTACCACCTAAGGATCGAGTATCCCGAATAGTTAGTGGATCTTCAGGATCTCAAAGGTATTGTCCTGAAAAGTGACCTTATCACCTTCTTTTTTGCCTTCCAGTTCCTGGTAAATAGGCGCATCTGTAGAGATCGCGTAGACCTTGCTGCCGCTTTCCATATCTATTTCGCCTAGAGGCACAGAAATGAAGTAGTAGTTATTTTTGGTTTCAACAACACTGCCGGGCCGTACCACCTCACTGCGATGGCTATGGTCAAGGTTGGCAAGGGTTTCTTTCATGTTGCGCACCCTGTCCAGGTAAGCCGCATTTTTCTCATATTCGGTGAGCATTTCACCCTTGTTTCCGTACTGGTCAAAATCGGGATTGAAATTTGCTTCGGAATTCCGGTCGCTAATGGTGTCCAGTTTTTCATTGTACTGGTCAATTCGGTGGTTGACCATATCCAGACATTTGTTGAACAATTCTTCTTTATTGATGCTCATTTTTTGCGTTTTTCATAAAATTAGAGAACGCAGTTTGGATAAAAGAACAATTAGCAAAAGTTTAATAATTCGCGGTCTTTAAGGGATTTATCGAAGTTTTAGACAGCAGGCAGCCGGTCAAAAAGTTGCAGGTTGCTCTGTATCCTTTCCTTGACCAAATTCATCATTCTCTTGTTCAAGGCAGAAGAATTTGTGATGTACAACTTGTATTCATCGGTTGTGAACTGGCCAATGACCATTCCTTTAAGGCTGTTGCGAAATTTCATGTCCTTCTGTATCGCGTTTTCTATGTATAGCATGCGCTTTTCCACGCCCATTTCAAGAAAGACATTTTTGTGCTTTTGAATGTAATTTCTAAAGGCTTCTACCAAAAGGTCATTTTGCAGTTTAATGACAGGCCGTAAGGTTTGGTTTTGAAAATGCTCTTCTGAACTCATATCGTCAGAAACTTTTGCCCCGGGAATTTCGGGCCGAATTTGCAGCAGGTGCAGGTCTCGCGCTTCCATAGCTTTGGGTTTTAATGTAAGATAGCCAATTTTTCTTCGGAAAAAGGAGGGCCACTGAAGATTTGTGAACCGCTTTATGAACAGCTTCCGTTAAATTCCTTTTAATAGTTTTCGCGGCTGATGGCTTCTTTTTACCTTTAAAAAAAGCAGTTTTTTATGATCCTTTCAAAGAATCCCTATACTGGAGAAGAACTTCAGCAGCACAAAGAATTTACTTCAGAAGAAATAAAATCGGCACTTGAAAAAGCGCAGTCTACCTTCAAAAAGTGGAAAAATACGAGCTTTTCCCAAAGAGCCGAATTGATGATGAAGGCTTCCGAAGAATTAAAGAAGAACAAGCGGGAGTACGCAGAAACTATGAGCCGGGAAATGGGAAAACCCATCAAACAGGCTATTGCCGAGGTGGAAAAATGCGCCTGGGTGTGTGAATATTACGCTGAAAATGCCGAAGAGCAGTTGCAGGATCAGGAAATAGAAACCGATGCTTACAGCAGCTTTGTGAATTACGAGCCGCTGGGAGTGGTGCTGGCGATCATGCCCTGGAATTACCCTTTTTGGCAGGTATTCCGTTTTGCGGCTCCTGCGCTAATGGCCGGTAACGTGGGAGTGTTGAAGCATGCGAGTAATGTGATGATGTGTGCCAATAATCTGCAAAAGGTTTTTGAGCGCGCAGGTTTTCCAAAAGGCTGTTTTCAGAACCTCGTCATTGGCAGCGATAAGGTGGAGGAGGTGATCAAAGATGAAAGGGTCAAGGCGGTCACCCTCACCGGAAGTGGGGGAGCGGGTAGTGCCGTGGCTGCTGCTGCCGGAAAAGAGATCAAAAAGACCGTACTGGAACTCGGTGGGAGCAATGCGCTTGTTGTCTTTCCTGATGCCGATATTGATAAAAGCGTGAAAACCTGCGTACAGGCACGTTTCCAGAATACAGGGCAAAGCTGTATTGCCGGGAAACGCCTTTTGCTACATAAATCTATTGCAAATGAGTTTCTGGAAAAATTCAAAAAAGAGGTGGAAGAGCTTAAGAGCGGAGATCCCATGGAGGAAGATACTTACATAGGAGTGCAGGCAAGGGAAGACCTGGCGAAAGACCTTGAGGAACAGGTGCAACAGTCGGTGAAGCAGGGAGCGAAGATCCTGATTGGCGGTAACCGCAAGAACGCGTATTTCGAGCCCACGGTGCTTACTGGAGTTACCCGGGATATGCCTGTGTTCAAAGAGGAAACCTTTGGGCCTGCAATTGGCGTCACTGTTTTTGAGACCGAAGAGGAGGCAATTGACCTTGTGAATGATACTGAATTTGGGCTGGGCGTTTCGGTCTTTACCAAAGACCTTGAAAAGGCCAAAAAAATGGTCCCGAGATTCCAGGACGGGGCCGTCTTTATTAATGAGCTTGTAAAGAGTGATCCGCGTTTGCCTTTTGGCGGGACTAAAAAATCGGGATTTGGCAGGGAGCTTTCCTCTTTCGGGATAAAAGAATTCGTGAACATACAAACAGTTTATATAAACAAATAATTCTATGTCAAGACAGGATATTTCGGTCTCCACAGATTGTGTGGTGATCTGTAAGAATGGCAGAAATGAAAAAATATTGCTGGTAAAGCGCAAAAAAGACCCGTACAAGAACACCTGGGCAATTCCCGGCGGGTTCCTGGAAAAAGACGAACCTCTGGAAGTAGGGGCGGCCAGGGAGCTCAAGGAGGAGACAGGGCTGGAGCTTAATGATCTGCATCAGCTTAAAGCCTTCGGAAAGGTGCATAGAGATCCTCGCGGTAGGACCATAAGTGTTGCTTTTTACGGGGTGGTGACTTCCGAAGAGAAAGTAAAAGGCAGTGATGATGCGGCCGATGCTAAATGGTTTCACGTGGAGAACCTGCCGGAGCTGGCCTTTGATCACGCCGAAATAGTCAAATACGCCCTGGCTACCTATCACGCTAAAAAGTCGTAATTTTCAGAAAATTCTTAGCATGAGATTTCACACTCGAAAATGGATCAAGCCACAGGATCTCAATCCCAACGGCACTTTGTTTGGCGGCAGGCTCCTGGAATGGATAGATGAAGAGGCAGCACTCTACGCTATTATTCAGTTGGAAAATCCCAGAACCGTCACCAAGTACATGAGTGAGATCGATTTTAGGAGTTCGGCTAAAGAAGGTGACATCATTGAGATAGGGATGGATGTGGTGAAGTTTGGAACAGCCAGCCTCACCCTGCGCTGTGAAGTGCGCAACAAGATGACCCGTGAAAGTATTATTACCATTGAGAAGATCGTGATGGTGTGTCTTGACGATGAGGGAAAGGCCAAAGCGCACGGAAAGACCAAGATCGAATACGTGAAAGACCGCCTGGCCGATTAGCCCTTTGAAGCTGCTTCAGCTTTTTCTTTTGCATCCTTTTTTTCCTCTTTTTCAATCTGCTCTTCAGCTTCCTCCATTTCTTTTTGGGTGGGCTCGGGAGACTCCTGTTCTTCAGCTTTTGCGGGTTCCAGCATGAGCTTGGCGTAAAGCGGGAAATGATCAGATCCCACATCGCGGCCCACTTCCATCTCAACCAGCCTGAAATCTTCAGAAACAAAAAGGTGGTCTAAAGGCCAGCGCATCAGCCAGTTTTTGGCATTGAAGGTGTTATAGAAGCCACGGCCTTTCCTGGGGTCCAGTAAAGTGCTCACATTCAGGAAGAGCGAAGTAGATTCAGACCAGGCCACATCATTAAAATCTCCGGCCACGATCACCGGAAGCTTCGCATTTTTTGCCATTTTTGCCACCATCATCATCTGCGCATCCCTGTCGGTTGAAGATTCATCATGAGGTGGCATGGGAGGAGTAGGATGCAGGATGTGCAGCTCGACCAGCTCTCCGGATGGCATTTTTAGCCGCCCATGCATGGAGGGAATGCTGTCTTCCAGTAAGAATCTCACCTGTGGGTTGATCAAAGGCAGCTTGGAGTACAGCAACATTCCGTAGGTATTGCTTAACGGTGTCTCGACTTTATAGTCATAACCAAAACCTTGCAGGCCCTTCTTCAATTCATCGCGCCAGATCCTGTCGGTTTCGGTAAAAATAAGAAGGTCCGGGTCCTTTCGCAGCACCTCTTCCAGTACCCTTTCATATTTATCGTTCTTTTGAAGCACATTGGAGGCCAGAATGCTAATGGCCTGCTGTGGATGAACAGCAGTATTTTTCTTGACCTGCTTGGGAGACAAAAAGGTATATGGATAGATCTTGGTGAGCTGCAGCAGGAGACAACCGGCAAGCACCGCCACGAAAGTATAATCTCTCCAGCTTTTAAGATCAAACCTGAAGAAATAGACCAAAAGAGCAACTAAGGTAAGAATGGTGAGCTGTACATGCGGATAATCAAAGATCCTTATCCACCAGTAATCGGCGGCCACAAAGGGAAAAAGGGAAAGCACTACGGCAACGATCCCAAAGGCCTCTAAAAATGGTTTTAATTTCATGGTTCGGTTAATTGCGGCCATGAAGTTAAGCAGTAATTGCTGCTAAAGGAAAACTTTATCTTTTCCTTCACGTTCTGCAGCAGCAGAAGTAGAAATCAAGAAGCCTCAAAAATGCCATTTTTGAGGCTTATGTTGTTTTAAGGCTTTTTAGGGATTTGATGATATCATCACCAGATGGTGACTCAAAAAGCTGCAGGTCAAAGTAAGGAATGGCCGCGATCAAGTGATCAAAAATATCTGCAGTAATGGCTTCATAATATTCCCATCTTTTGTCCTTGCTAAAGCAGTAGATCTCCAGGGGGATTCCTTGAGTTGTTGGCGCTAAATGTCTCACCATTAATGTCATATCCTGGTTTATTTGAGGATGTGCTTTAAGGTAGGCCAGGGCGTAATTTCTAAAGACTCCAAGGTTGGTCTGGTGCCTTCCGTTGATCAAATACTTTTTGTTGATATCCAGCTTTTTGTTGTAGGCGTTGATCTCTTCCTGCCTTTCCTTGATGTAAGGGGCAATAAGATTGAACTCCTCAAACCTGGCAATGTCTTCTTCGTTGATGTACCTTATCGAGTTCTGCTTGATGAACAGTGAACGTTTGATACGTCTTCCGGGAGATTCCTGCATTCCGCGCCAGTTCTGGAAAGAATCTGCTATGAGATTATAAGTGGGAATGGTGGTAAAGGTGTTGTCCCAGTTCTGTACCCGAACGGTAGCAAGGTTGATTTCAGTAACAAAACCGTCTGCGCCATATTTGCTGAAGGTGATCCAATCCCCGATACGCACGATATCATTCACCGAAACCTGTATAGAGGCTATAAAACCAAGAATAGTATCCTTAAAAATGAAAAGAATGATCGCCGAAGCAGCTCCCAAAGAGATCAGGAAGCCAAGGACAGATTTTTCGGTGAGTTCAGAAAAAATGAAGATGATCCCCAGAGACCAGAAAACGATCATAAGGATCTGCGTATAGCTCTCAATGGGTTTATCACGATAGCGTTCGTGACGCTTCATGTAATTTGTAGTGGTGCGCAAAAGGCTGCGGCCAATGAGCACCATGAGGATAATGATATAAATATCGATGAGCTTCTCAAGCAGTTTGAGCAGCACCGGGTAATCCTCAAAAATGACCGGCACGGTGAAGATGAGCAACAACAGCGGGAGCACGTTACTCACAAAGCGCGGAAAGTTGCTTTGCATCAGGAAATCATCAAAGGTGGTCTTGGTCTTGTCTGTAAAAGCTTTGAAGCTGGTAATGACAAGATTCTTTGTGATAAAATGGATGAAATACCACAACATTGCCACAACCGCCACATTGATAAGCATGTTGAGCAAATGGGCAAGGCCAGCATCCATTCCCTGTTCAATAAAGTAATTTCCTAAAAAGTTGATGAGATCGTGAGTGCCCTCCTTCATAAACTACAGGTATTTCTTTTCTACATAGAATGGGCCCAGCGGCAGGACCGAACTTACACAAACCAGCAGTAGCGTCTTCCCGCCCCATTGTAAAGGTTTGTAAAGCAAAAGGGCGCCAAGAAGGTAAGCGATGAACAAAATACCGTGGAACATTCCTGTAACCTGCACCATTTCGGGCGCGTTCCAGATATATTTAAGAGGCATGGCGATCAAAAGCAGGACAAGAAAAGAAGTCCCCTCTAAAATGCTGATCCACTTAAAGATCTTTACCCTGTTTTCAAGACTCATGAGCTATTTATTTTGTGTGGCAAATATACTTCATTCTATGGGAATGAGCTTCGGAAAATCCCGGATTTAAACTGCCTCAAAAATGCCATTTTTGACACCTTAGGTTTTTGAATTCCTTCCGAAGGCATAAATATTTCTGAAGCTTTCCCTCTAAAACAAGCTGATTTCTTAATTTGCAGCCTATTCAGAACAAAAAACATGAGTAAAAAAATATTGGTTACCGGCGGACTCGGATTTATTGGGTCACACACGGTAGTTGCATTGCAGGAAAGGGGTTTTGACGTTGTTATTATAGACAATCTTTCAAATTCTTCATTACAGGTGCTGGGAGGTATTGCCAGTATCACCAAAATTTCTCCCGAGTTCGAAAAAATGGACCTGCGGGACAAGGCATCGGTAAAAGCCTTTTTTGAGAAGTATCCCAACATAGAAGGAGTTATACATTTCGCGGCTTCGAAAGCGGTAGGCGAAAGCGTGGAGAATCCTTTGTTGTATTACGAGAACAACATCAATACTTTGATCTACCTTTTGCAACAGCTCAAGGAAAAAGAGGCGCCAAAATTCATTTTTAGCTCCTCCTGTACGGTTTACGGGCAGGCAGACGAATTACCTATTACCGAATCGGCTCCCGTAAAAAAAGCTGAATCTCCATACGGAAACACCAAGCAAATAGGCGAGGAGATCATTGCCGATACCTGCAAGGCTGTAGAAAAACTGAATGCGATCTCCCTTAGGTATTTTAACCCGATTGGGGCACATCCAAGTGCTAATATTGGGGAGCTTCCTATTGGTACGCCTCAAAACCTGGTGCCTTATATCACCCAAACAGCTGCCGGAAAAAGGGAAAAATTATCGGTCTTTGGGAGCGATTATCCAACGCCAGACGGTACCTGCATAAGAGACTATATTCATGTGATGGACCTGGCGAGGGCACACGTCGTGGCCCTGGAGCGGCTGCTGGATGAGGAGCAGGAAAACAATTATGAAGTATTCAATTTAGGTACAGGAAAAGGAAATTCTGTTCTTGAAGCCATTAAGGCATTTGAAAAGGTTTCAGGTAAAAAACTGCCATACCAGATCGTTGGCCGCAGGGAAGGTGATATTACCGCTGCCTATGCAGATACTACAAAAGCCAATGAGGTCTTGAATTGGAAAGCGGAATTGGATATCGAAGATGCAATGGAGAGCGCCTGGAAATGGCAACAGCATCTTGAAGAGATAGAAAAAGAATAAAAAATAACTGTCTAAAACATAAGCTTAAAGGCTAATTCAAACTTTTGGATCTTTGGAAGGTGGGCTTCCTGGATCTTAGAGGGGGAAATTATGTTTTAGACAGTTTAGACTTCAAATTAGTTCACAATGAACGCGTGGATCACCCCTGGGAGCCATCCTATGAGAGTAAGGATAATACTTATTAATAAGGTTGAACCTACTCCATGGTTCATATAGACCGAAAGAGGAGGTAATAGAATATTCAAAATTATAGTCAGCATAACTTTTGGTTTTGTTGATTATACTCCAAATTAATGATAATAATTCAGCTATTGTTTTAAAAAAAGAGGTTTAGCTTCAATTTAACAGGCTAATTATTAGGTTCTTAATAATGCATTAACTGAAGCCTTTTTGGCCTCTTTTGCTGTTGCGGCCTTAGTTTATTTGGCTTAGTTGAATAAAAGCTATCTTCGCAAAAAATTAAAAACATGACGTTCAAGGAGCTCGGAGTTTCAGAAGATATTATAAAAGGGTTAAAGGAGATGGGAATTATTACTCCCACTAAGATCCAGGAAGCGGCCATTCCTGTTCTTACCGAAGGAGAAGTGGACTTCGTGGGCCAGGCCCAGACAGGAACCGGTAAAACCGCCGCCTTTGGTCTGCCTTTGCTGGCCCAGATAGATCCTCAGCTGGAGCAGGTGCAGGCTTTGATCCTGGCTCCCACGCGCGAACTGGGACAACAGATCGCCCGTCAGCTCTTCAAATTCACAAAGTATACAGATAAGGTTTTTACTGAAGCTGTTTACGGCGGGGAGAAGATCGATATTCAGATCTCCCGGCTCAACCGGCCAACGCAGATCGTTGTGGCAACTCCCGGGAGGCTCATCGACCTGATGAAGCGTAAGGCTGTAGATATTTCCAAGATTCATACGCTAGTCCTCGATGAAGCCGATGAGATGTTGAGCATGGGCTTTAAAAAAGACCTTACTACGATCCTGGAAGCAACGGCAGAAGGCAAAAGGAACGTATGGCTGTTTTCGGCGACCATCCCGCAGGAGCTTAACGAGATCATTAACCGTTATGTCGATAAAAAGGCGAGACGGGTGAACATTGACAGGGAAGAAGCGGTCAATAAAAATATTGAACATCAATTTGTAGCCGGAGATGATAATACTAAACTGGATACTCTGGCTTATTTCCTGAAATCTAAAGGAAAAGAGAGAGGAATTATTTTTACCAAGACCAAGAATGCTGCCCGCACTCTATCGAAACAGTTAGCGGCAAAGAACTACGAAGTTGGCCTTTTAGAAGGGGATATGCTTCAAAAAGACCGGGATAAGGTAATGCGCGCTTTCAAGAACAAGAACCTGCGCCTGCTCGTCTCCACAGATGTTGCAGCGCGCGGTATTGATGTGGCTAACCTGGCTTTTGTGGTGCATTACCAGTTGCCAGATCAAAATGAATATTACACCCATAGAAGCGGTCGTACTGCAAGAGCAGGAAAATCAGGACTTTCTTTAGCCCTGGTGAACAAGTTTGAAATGAAAAAACTTCGGGAGCTGGAACGGGAATTAGGAATTAAATTCACCCAGGTGAGATAACAAAAAAGCTGAAGGAGACTTCAGCTTTTCTTTTTAGCAGCCTTTACAGGCGCCGTATTGTTCGTCTCCAAAATCGTTTTCCACCTGTAAGGTAGTATGCGTGATCTCAAACTTATCGTGTAGATCCTCCCGTACCCGGTATAAAAATCGATCATCCTGGCCTTCGGGCACAATAAGGTGTGCTGTAAGAGCTGTCTCTGTGGTGCTCATGGCCCATATATGAAGGTCATGCACCTCTTCAACCCCATCAATGCTTTCCAGGTAAGCTTTTACCTTGGCTATTTCAATATCATTCGGTACGGCATCTAAAGCCAGTTTTACTGAGTCCCGCAGCAAGCCCCAGGCTCCATAGACAATAACGGCCACGATGATAAAACTTAACACAGGGTCGATCCAGTTGAGTCCGGTGTTTTTGATAAGCAGCCCTCCAATGACGACTCCCAGGGACACTCCTGCATCTGCAGCCATGTGAAGAAAAGCTCCTTTAATGTTAAGATCGCCCTTTTGGCCTTTCATGAAGAGGAGCGCAGTCACCGTATTGATGACAACTCCTACTCCCGCCACGATCATTATAACATTACCGGGAACCTCTACGGGGTTTTGAAGCTTTCTTATGGCGTCGTAAATTATGATCCCTCCGGCAGCAAAGATCAACAGTCCGTTAATGAGCGAAGCCATTATAGTGGTCTTTTTATAGCCATAGGTATAATCTCCTCCCGGTTGTTTGGTGGCAGCATAAGTAGCCGCCCACGCAAGCACCAGGCTCATGACATCGCTGGTGTTGTGGCCGGCATCGGCGAGCAAAGCCGAAGAATTTGAGGTGAGACCGTAGATCACCTCCACTACAATATAGATGGTATTGAGGAGTATCCCTATACCAAAGGCTTTACCGTAGTTTTGAGAGGAATGCGAATGGTCATGGCCCATAAAAATCGTTTTTTATAAGATTGGCATCTCAAAAGTACAAGATTTTATATGGAAATTTGAAGCAGCTGCTGCTCTTTCTGCGGAAGGATTACACGATCTTGAAGATGACTATCGCATAGCCGTAGAAACGAACGAACCTCAAAAGGCCGAACAACAAATAATGCCCGAACTTGTAGTTGATGATACCAGCGGCAATACTGGTCATGGAAAAGGGGATGGGCAATAAAGCTCCAACCACAATTAAAAATCCGCCCCACTTTTCGGTGTTCTTGATGTGTTTGGACATCTTTGCTTCCAGGTAATTGTGAACCGAAGGTATCCTGGTTATGGCTTTTCCGCCCCAGTAGGAAAGAATTCCTCCAATGTAGGAGGCAAGTGCCAGCAAGCTCAGGTACAGCATCGGCATAGACGATTTACCTGCCCAGGCAATGAATAATTCCGGCGGAACAAGTCCTAAAAAAGTTTCCGAAGCAAGAAAAACAGAGAGAATTCCCACGGGAGAAAAAGTCTCGGTCACCGTCACCAGCACCTCATGTATGTTGATCACATACTCGTTCACCGCCAGCAGGGCGCCAATAGCAAGAAGAATGGGTAAAATGGCCTTTTTGAGACTTTGTCCCACAAACCTGTAAAAGCCCGTGTAGCTGTAATACTGGTGGAGCAATTTCCAACGTGGCTTTTTATTCAATACGGCGTTCCTTTTCTGCATAGTCTTTTCTATCAAATCTGTTTCAGTTGAAACAGTTCAATAATTAATCCACTTCTGAAAAAAACAGTGTTAATTCTCTTCGGCGTATGCCAAAAGATTATTGCTGTACTCCCTAAGTTCCAGTTCGTTGACCTTGTTGTGAGGTTCGGCGATCAAAGAAAGCAGGTAGTCAAGGCTTTCCTGGGGGTCAACAGCAGTTTCCTCTTCGTGTTCTACCTCTTCACCTTCTAAGGGCTCGTCTTCAGGAATAGGAATATCAAAGGTTTCGTAAGCTTCAATGTGTTCGTAGGTAAGCCTGATCACTTTGGCGAGCAACGGCTCCTTTTCATCAACGGCATAAGGCCTTAGCTCCTTGAGGTCTTCAACAATAGTATTGGTGATGATACCGTTGCGCATTAGATCGCGTTGAATTTTGTTGAGAAGTTTGTGTGCCTTAGGATTTTCCAATGTTGCTCGTTTTTATGTTTAAACCTGATCATTTTCCCTCCTCTTCGGAAGGTTTGCAAAGATAATTCATTCTAGTTGGTTTTTCCGACTCAAAACTTAAAGATTTTGCTTCAAAAACCTTAAAAATTTCTAATGCTCTTTCCCGCGGAAGAATTAACAAATTCTTAGAACCGGCGGTTTAGTATTCCTGTTTTCATTGTGTAGTTTTAAGCTGAAAAATTAAAAAATATGACAACATTAGAAAATAAAGTAGCCTTTGTGACAGGCGGGAGCAAAGGAATCGGCTATGGGGTAGCAGCAGCACTCTCCTCTAAAGGAGTAAAAGTGGCTATTACCAGCCGCCACATAGATGAAGCCGAAGATGCCGCAAAAGAGATCTCCAAACACGGAAAAGGAGAGGTTATAGGCATTGAAGCCGATGTTCGTGACTTTAAAAGCCAGGAACGGGCGCTTCAAGAGGTGACCCAAAAATGGGGGAAACTGGATGTGCTTGTGGCAAATGCCGGAGTTGGCCATTTTGGTTCTATTGAAGAACTTACGGCAGAGCAGTGGCAGCAAACCATAGATACCAATCTTACCGGTGTATTTTTCAGTCTGAAAGCCGCTGTGCCGTATCTAAAAGAATCTAAAGGTTACATCTTTACGATCTCCAGCCTGGCGGGAACGAATTTCTTTGCCGGCGGAACGGCCTATAATGCGAGTAAATTTGGCGTGACAGGATTTACACAGGCAGCCATGCTTGACCTGCGGGATCACGATATAAAAGTAACGACCATAATGCCGGGATCTGTGGCGACACATTTCAACGATCATCAGCCGTCTGAGGCAGATTCGTGGAAGATACAAATTGAAGATATCGGGGAACTGGTAGTTGACCTGCTTAAGATGAACCACAGGGCATTGCCCAGTAAGGTGGAAATACGACCAACCAAACCGCCGAAGAAATAAAGTTCAAAAATATATTGGTGTCAAAAAGGAGGTTTTTAAGCCTCCTTTTTTGTTGTCTTGAGGTGGACGCTTTTTGCCTGTTCCACGATCTTATCGGCCAGGGAGAGCCAGACCTCTTCCTGCAGAAAATGTTTTGCCGGTAATTTGTGGATCTCTTTTAAGCCTGCCACTCTTTTTATCTCTTCCCCGTGGGTTTCCACGGTTAATGCGGGATCTTTTTCTCCCCAAATTGCCTGCACGGGATAATCCACGTTTTGTACCGCCTTATAGCAGAGGTCCCTGAATTCCGGGGAATGGTCAAAATTGCGCATGATCTTCAAAAAGGCCTTCCCGCCATCCTGTCTTTTCAGCAGGTCGACATAGGCATTCACTTCTTCCACCGGGATTTTAGAAGATTTTTCGACTCCCATCTGGCTGAACATTACCGGCCAGGTAAGATGGGTGATCATTTTAAGTTCGGCTTCCCCGGTGAGCTTTTTGCTGAAAGGCCTCATCACCATTGGTTTTTTGAAATTCACCACATCTATCCAGCTGTTGAGTATGTTGAGAGACATCACCCGGTTGGCGTGCCTTGCAGCAAGGGCAAAGCCAATTGGCCCTCCCACGTCATGCACTACAAGATGAAATTTTTTTAGGCGCAATGCCTTTACTGCCTTATAAAGAAAATCGGCAAGGTTTGAAAAACTATAGTCAAAATCTGCAGGGCGGTCACTAAGACCAAGCCCCGGCAGATCTATACTTACGCCTTTATATCCCTTTTTTGAGAGGGAAGTGAGCAACTTGCGGTAAAGAAAGGAAGATGTGGGAACACCATGGATGCATAAAACGGGTTCCCCCCGCCCATAGCTAAGGGCGAAGGTCTTGATGCCGTCAACGTCAAAATACTTTCCCGAAGCTTCGTGCTCGCGAATGACGCTTGCCACACTGCGTTCAGATTTTGCCATTTTTTAGACAGATTTTCTAATCATGTTCACCAGTTCTTTTGCAGCCTTTTCAGAAGAAGCCGGGTTTTGGCCTGTGATCAATTTCCCGTCTATCATGACATACGAACTCCAGTCTTCACCTTTACTATAATTCGCGCCCAGTTGGTTGAGTTTGTCCTCTACCAGGAAAGGCACGACATTGGTAAGGCCAACGGCCTCTTCTTCGGTATTTGCAAAACCGGTAACATTTTTGCCTCTTACTAGAGGTTCCTTATGGTCCTCCACATTTGCAAGCACTCCGGGTGCATGGCAAACAAAGGCCATAGGTTTCATCTGGGCGTTGAATTCTTCTATTAAGGCAATTGATTTCAGGTTATTTGCAAGGTCCCATAAAGGGCCATGGCCGCCGGGATAAAAGACGGCGTCATACTCATCAGAGTCTATGTCTTCCATTTTCACGGTATGCTTCAGCTTTTCCTGCAGCTCTTTATCGGCGTCAAAGCGTTTGGTGGCTTTGGTTTCAGCATCTTCCGTGGCGCTGGAAGGGTCAATAGGCGGCATTTTGCCTTTAGGAGAGGTAATGGTCACCTCAGCGCCCGCATCGGCAAAAACATAATAAGGGGCGGCAAATTCTTCTTTCCAAAATCCGGTTTTTTTACCGGTATCTCCCAGTTCGTCATGAGAGGTCAAAACCATTAAGATCTTCATATTTTTCAGCTTTAAATTTTACAGTTGGAGGGATCTGTTCAGGAAGAAATCGTCTGATAATCCCTTTTTTCTAAAATTACAATCATCCCTCTCCTTCACCAAAGGCCTTTTACTAATTAAAGGTTAAATTGTTCCCGGAAAGCTGTAAGTGCAGCTTTTTTCCGCCGAAACCGCTCAAAACCCATAGCTTTGTAAGGCATTTAAAATTTGCCCTTTTTGAAACCTCTGCAGCACATCACTTCTTTCTTCGGCCTTTTGCGTTCTGCCGATTATGCCAAGGGCATCAGGTTCGGCATTGCTGCTATTGTACCACTTCTGGTAACCGGCTATTTTGATGCGCTTGCCCTGGGAATTCCCATGGCAGTTGGGGTGCTGCTTACTTCGCCCAGCGATGTGCCCGGCAGTTTCCACCGAAGGATCATTGGGGTTTCCCTGTCGATCCTTACAGCGGTACTGGCCGCCATTCTTGCCGGTTACGCTGCCAAAACTGCATATTTGTTCGTGCCCGTGCTGGCGGTATTGATGTTTAGCTTCTCCATGATCTCGGTCTATGGCTTTAGGGCCTCCTTGATTGCTTTTTCGGGACTGTTCTCGGTGGTGCTTAGCCTGGCGAATGTTTCTTCGGAAAGCTCTGTGCTGGAACGAGCCCTGCTTATTGGCTGCGGCGGAATCTGGTATTTGGGGCTTACGGCTTTTATGCACTGGTTGATGCGGCGTAAAGAAACCGATACTTTGCTGGCCGAAGCTTTTGAACTCACTGCAGACTACCTGGAAACAAGGAATAAATTGTTTAGCGGAGATGTCGAAAAACAGGAGGAGCATCAAAAAGAACTTTTTGAGCTGCAAACCAACCTGAACGAAAAACATGAGACCATTCGTGAGCTCTTGATAAGCCGACGCCGTAACTATGGAAAATCTGGCGTGGTGAGAAAGAAGCTGCTTATTTTCATGGAGCTGCTCGATATCTTGGAGCTGGGAATGGCAAATCCCGTCAATCCCGAGAAGATGCGGGAGCTGTTCAGCGGGCGTGAGGAAAGACTGGAGCCGGTGAAGCAGTGGAACCGCTCCATGGCTGTGCAGCTAAGAAGGATCGCGCAGCGATGGCGCAAAGAAAGAAAGTATATACCAGATAAGAAGTTGCTGGAACATAAGGAGAAGGTGTGGGCAGATTTTCGTGAGCTGGAAACTTCAGCTGAAATGCCGCGCGACCGCAGTTTGCTGTTAGTGTTCAGAAATCTTTTGGTCTTTAAGGAGAAACAGTTTCAGAAGTTATTGGCCATTGAACGTTTGCTGCGTGACTGGGAAGGAGGCATTGACCGTGGTGTGAAAAGAAAGGATGCCGAACGCTTTTTGACCACCCAGGATTACGATATCAAGACCCTGCAGGACAACCTGGATTTTAACAGCCCTATTTTCAGGCATTCCCTTAGACTTACCATTACTTTAGTGGCAGGCTTTTTTTTGGGAAAGATCTTCGATTTCCAGAATTCCTACTGGATCCTTTTGACAACTCTAGTGATCATGCGCCCCGGCTATGCGCTCACCCGGGACCGATTCAAACAAAGGCTTTACGGTACTCTGCTTGGAGGCGCTGTTGCGGTTTCTATAGTCTTTTTGGTGCAAAATAGAATGGTATACGGCATACTCGCGGTCGTTTGCCTGGTGCTGGCATTTGCCATGATACAGAAGAACTACAAGACTGCAGCCGCGTTCATTACGCTCAACGTGGTTTTCGTGTACAGTTTGCTGCGGCCCGATGTGCTTGAGGTGATACAATTTCGGGTGCTTGATACCATTGTTGGGGCCTTGCTCGCATTTTTGGCAAATAAGCTGCTGTGGCCCACCTGGGAAGAAACAGGAATTAAAAAGTTCATTTCTGAAAGTGTCCAGGCTAACCTGAATTACCTCGGGGAGATCGAGAAGCTGTACAGGAAAAAAGGAGAGGTACCGACTTCTTACCGTCTGGCCCGGAAAAAGGCATTTTTGGCCATAGGTGATTTCAATGCTGCCTTTCAAAGAATGGCCCAGGAACCAAAATCGGGAGCACAGGAGCTGGCACAGGTCTTTAAGCTGGCTTCGGTCAACCAGGAGTTCCTGTCTTCGGCAGCCTCCCTTGGAACTTTTATTTACTCTCAGCATACAACGGCAGCTTCAGAACATTTTTCCGGCTACATTAAAAGTATTAAAAACAATTTGGAAGCAGCCTTAGGCTTACTTGAAAATGAAAATTTGACTTCAGAAGAGCAGGAGGACAGGATCAAAGAGGCCGAAGCCTACTTCAATGAGGCCTATAATGAACTTGTTGAAAAAAGACAGCTGGAGCTACAGCAGGGGCAGGAGCAGATAAGCGAAAGGCTGAGGTTGAAATTGCAGGAGGCACAGATCATACATGATCAATTAAAGTGGCTGTTGGAGCTCTCAGGGAATCTGAAAGGGCTGCTAAAAAGCAGCGAAAGGCTGGCAGCATAAAGCCACCCTTGTGAGGTGGCCTGAGAAAAATGCTAGAATGTAATAAAAGACTATTTTCTTTCTTGTTTAGAAGAATGTTGCTTTTTGTCTGATTGTTTTTGTTCAGCTTTTCTTGGTTGAGCTTCTTTCCTTGGTTGAGCTTCCTTTTTCTGCTGTTGTTGTTTTTTTTGATCTTGTGCCATGACAGATAAGTTTTTGATTAATAAGCTAAATTTACAACACATTGAGTTTTAAAGGTTTGCGCGCGAGTAAATTTAACTTCACTTTAGTAGTTAAAGTAAATATCCTTCCTAGTTTTAAGAAAAAGAGCAGGCTTATTAACCGTCTTTGTTTTCTTAATTTTGAGGAATAGCAATGTAGAATTATGGAGCAGGAAAAAGTGATACGGCAGATCATCGCCCAAAAGAAACTTCCAAATTTAAAGTTCAAGATAAAAGAACGTTCAGAAGAGTTCACGAAAAACTTATTTTACACCCTCTTTGATGAGGATACTCCCGTGAAGGAAAACCTGGAGAAACTGGCATTTGATTTTTCTGAACTGGCCGACCTGGTTTGCTGGGCACCACAAAAGCCCTGTGCCGAGGTGTGGCATAACTACTGCCATAAACTGCCGGAAATTCTCGAAAAGCTGAACAAAGATGCGGTGGCAATTGCAAGCAATGATCCTGCGGCAAATTCGGTGGAGGAGGTTTACCTGTCTTATCCCGGATTTTTTGCCATTGCCGTTTACAGGTTGAGTCACGAGCTTTATAAATTGAAAATTCCGCTGGTTCCAAGGCTTATGACCGAATGCGCTCACAAGCTTACAGGGACAGATATAAATCCCGGGGCGCAGATTGGGGAATCTTTCTTTATAGATCATGCCACCGGAGTAGTTATTGGTGAGACCGCCGTGATCAAAGACAATGTAAAGATCTACCAGGGAGTGACTCTGGGGGCACTTTATGTACAAAGGGATCTCAAAGACACCAAGAGGCATCCTACCATTGAGGACAATGTGACCATTTATGCAAATGCCACCATTCTTGGGGGAGATACCGTTATTGGAGCCAACTCCATTATTGGAGGGAACGCCTGGCTTACGGCCTCGGTGCCTGCAAATTCTTTTGTTACGCATTCGCCGCAGATCAACATTAAAAACCGACAAAAATGAACCAGAGCATCTTAGATCTTATAGGGAATACACCTCTCGTCAGGGCGCAGCATCTTCTCAATAACCCAAACGTTGAACTCTACTTCAAGCTTGAGGGCCAAAATCCAGGCGGGAGTGTAAAGGACAGGCCGGCTTATAATATGATAAAGCAGGCCCTGGAAAGAGGAGAGATCTCCGAAAAAACGAAATTGATAGAAGCCACCAGCGGGAATACAGGCATCGCCCTGGCTATGGTAGCAAGACTGCTCAAGCTGGATATTGAACTGGTACTTCCTGAAAATTCCACCCCCGAGCGGGTAAAGACCATGCGTGCCTACGGCGCGAAAGTCACTCTCACGAATGCTGAAGGCGGAATGGAAAATGCCAGGGATTATGCTGAAGACAAAGTAAAGACCGGGGATTACCTCATGCTTAACCAGTTTGGGAACGATGACAACTGGAAAGCGCATTACCATTCCACCGGACCAGAGATCTGGAATGATACAGAGCAGAGAGTTACTCATTTTGTTTCTGCCATGGGTACTACAGGAACCATTATGGGAACTTCAACTTATTTAAAGGAACAGAATAAAGAAATCCGGATCATTGGCGTACAGCCTACCGAAGGTTCGAGAATTCCCGGGATCAGGAAATGGCCCAAAGCTTACCTGCCCAGTATATTTGATGCAAAAAAAGTGGATGAGGTCATGGAAGTGAGCGATGAGGAAGCTAAGGCCATGACAAGAAGGTTGGCCGAGGAAGAAGGAATTTTTGCGGGAATGAGCAGTGGCGGAGCTGCCGCTGCGGCAGTAAGGCTATGTGAGAAGCTTGAAAAAGGAGTGGTAGTGAGCATTGTTTGCGACCGGGGAGACAGGTATTTGACTTCAGATCTTTTCGAATAAAAAAGGCCCGATATTTTACCGGACCTTTAACGTGATTTATAAACCTGCGAGAGTTAACCTTTTTTCAGGTACTTGCAGGCGCAACTTTTGAGTTTTATTGTTCGCGTCTTTTATTTTAACACGATAATATTCCTTATCAATATTCCATCCTGTGGAAGTTGCAAAATACTTGCTGCTAAATATGTGAACATTACCATACTGGGCAATGATCTCATTCCTTGTTTCCTGTGGAAGAAGCACATCTTTAAATTTTTGAGAGGAAGAGACTAAATTTCCATCTTTGTCATAGTTGGCCATTAAGTATCCTTTTCTGGTTTGGAACCATACCTGGTAATCTCTAAAATTTCCGCTTCTGTTGGCATCAACGTAACTGTTCATGTCAAATTTATTTTTGACGAACATTAAGGGGTCTTGTCTGAATTCTCCAACCTTTTCCTCTTTAATTTTGAGAGTTAAGCTGTTGGTGTAAGGATCCAGTTTCAAGGAAGAGGGTTTATAATCTACCCTGGCTTCTTTTAGGACGATCTGCGAGTGTCCGGTGCTTACAAAACCGAGCAAAAGCATAAATAAAATTAATTTTTTCATGACTTGCTCATTTAACTAATTAATATCTTATAAAGATAGAGCGGTTTTACAGGAAGGCATACTACCTGGGTATCACAACTGTGTTAATTCTTACTTCTCGATTCCCGGGTAAGCCTTGTGTAGCAGGAGCTGCGGGTCATTTACCCGTAGACTTTCCCGGCCCAGGCTCACAATGCCCTCGGCCTTGAATTCCTGTAAATGACGGTTTACAACGGCACGGGTACTTCCTATAAGATTGGCAAGTTCTTCATTGGAGAGGTCGTTAATGTTCTCCAGCTCCCTGGAATTTTCATTGATATTGTTGAGCAGTAACCTGGCTAATCTTTTACTGATATCGGCAAGGGTGAGATTGGCCGCATATTCCTCAAGGCACCTCATTTGCCCGGCCAGGTAAGGCAAAAGGTTTTGGTTCATTGCCGGGATTTCCTTCAGCAAATCCAGCATTAAAGGGTTTGGGAGGGAGAGCAGATGCACCTTGTCAATGGTTTCATAAAAGACTTCATGGCCGGTGCCGTTCAACAGCCTTATCACATCAAAGACATCATTCTTCTTCAAGAGGAAAAGAGTAAATTCCCGGCCGCTTTCAGGATCTACGCGGTACATCTTCATCCTGCCTGAAAGTATCATATGAAAGCTCCCAAAAATGCGGGCCTTGGAAATATTACAGGTTTTCCTGGGCCATACATCTTCCTCACAAAATGAGGCGATCCTGTAGATCTGTTCGTCTGTAAGATTCCGGAGGAGGGCGTTTGTCCTTAAGAGCGGGACAAAAGCAGCCGGCCCGTTTTTTTCCTGTTGCTTCATAATCTTCAGCATTACATCTATTGCATGTGGGGGGCGCAACAAAAATAAAGGTAAGGCCTTTTTGTCCTGGCATGCGTTAAAGTGCGAAATAATCTTTTCGGGCTTTTTCCGCGGAAAAATTTGAGAATACCTCTAAAATCAGCTATTTTTGCAAAATTGCAATTGAAATAAAAAAAATGGCGCAGGACACATTCGGAATTGAAGAAAAAACAGTTGACAAAGAGCTTTATGACTATCAGCAGAAGGACATAGACAAAATATTTAAGATCCTGGAACAGCATCCCGAGAGATACAATTTGCTGTACCAGCTGCCAACAGGCGGCGGAAAGACGGTGATCTTTTCGCAGATCGTAAGGGAATACATACAGCGTACCAACAAAAAGGTGCTCATACTTACCCACCGCATCGAGCTGTGTAAACAAACCTCTAAGATGCTTTCGGGCTTTGGAGTGCGCAACAAGATCATCAACTCCAAGATCAAGGAGCTGCCGGACCAGGATGAGTACATGTGCTTCGTGGCCATGGTAGAGACGCTTAACAACCGCCTGAACGATGAAAAGGTAGAGCTGGACAACCTGGGAATGGTAATCATTGATGAGGCCCACTATAACTCCTTTAGAAAACTTTTTAAGTTTTTCAACAAGTGCTTTATCCTTGGAGTGACCGCGACACCGCTGAGCTCCAATATCAAGTTGCCCATGAAGGACAACTACCGCGAACTTATTGTTGGGGACTCCATCAACTCACTTATTGAAAAAGGCTTTTTGGCCAAGGCGAACACCTACAGCTATGACGTAGGGCTTTCCACCTTAAAGGTCGGGATCAACGGGGATTATACTGTAAAATCTTCCGAAGAACTGTATTCGAATTTCAGCATGCAGGAAAAACTGCTGGATGCTTATATGGAGAAGTCTCTAGGCAAAAAGACCCTCATCTTTAATAACGGGATCAACACTTCGCGCGAAGTTTACGAGACCTTCAGGAATGCCGGATTTGAGGTAAGGCACCTTGACAATACCACCAGTAAACAGGACAGGAAGGATATTTTGAAATGGTTCAAGAAAAAGCCCGATGCTATTCTTACCTCGGTGAGTATTCTTACCACCGGATTTGATGAACCTACTGTGGAATCCATCATTCTTAACCGGGCCACAAAATCCCTGACGCTGTACTACCAGATGATAGGCCGTGGCTCGAGGGTTTTGCCGGGAAAAAAGGAATTCACCGTGATCGACCTTGGGAACAACGCAGCCCGTTTTGGCCTGTGGAGCGCGCCGGTTGACTGGAAGCAGATCTTTAGATCGCCAGATTACTTCCTGGAAAACCTGGTGAGCGATGAGGAGATCGAGCAGAACTTCAAGTATGAAATGCCTGCCGACCTGCGGGAAAAATTCGCCAGGAGCGAGGATGTTTCTTTTGACGTGGAGGCAGAGTATGATGATATCATCCAAAAAGGCCTTAAATCAAAGACCGTTCTGGAGCGCTCGCTTGATCAGCACACCAGGATGTGCGTAGAGAACAGTGAAGACGTGTTTGACGCGCGCCTGTTGGCTAAAGAGCTGCAAGAAGATATCGCTTATAGAATAAGAAGATATTCCTACTGCATAAGTAACAGCACTAAAAATTACAGGGACTGGTTAAAAGAGGATTATATGCGAAGGCTTCGAATGAAGATCAATCAGGAAGAGTTTTAAAAAAAGATCCGGGTCGAGGCCCGGATTTTTTTATTTCTTCTTTTTGCTGAAGATGCCTTTTATCTTGGAGAAAAGGCCCTTTTTTTTGTCATTTTTGGATCTCTTATGAGGCCGGTCATTCTTGGTGAATAGTCTTTCAAAGAAGTTGTCTCGCTTCTCCGGCTCGCAGTTGAGCATCATTTGCACCGTAGGCGAAGGCGCTTCAAACCGCGCAGCTGTGATATTTTTAAAATAAGGATCACTATTCATTTTCTGCATAAGCAAGGCATATGCGGGCAAAGCCGAATTGGCGCCCTGGCCAATGCCGGTATTTGGAAAGCCGATCCTGTGGTCATCTGCACCTGCCCAGGTTACCGAGACCAGATTTGGAGTAATTCCCACGAACCAGCCATCTTTGTTATCCTGCGTAGTACCGGTCTTACCTGCAATATCATTGTTTAAACCATACTTGTAACGCAGCCTTTGGGCCGTTCCACTGTTCACCGTTTCCTTCATCATCTCTATCATCACCTGGTTGGTAGGGTGTGAAAAAGCTGCTTTTTGAGCCACCTTTGGTTTGAACTCGGCGATGAGGTTCCCGTATTTGTCTTCTATCCTGGTGATATAATAAGGCTTGGCAGCATGCCCGCGGTTGGCGAAGCTGGCATAAGAACCGGCAAGTTCGGCTACGCTAAGCTCGGCAGTTCCAAGCGCGATCGACGGGTAGGGCGGAAGGTTAGGCGGAAATCCCATTTCCTGCGCCTCATGCAGTACATTGTTCAGCCCCACATCATACAGCACTTTAACGGCTATTGTATTGACAGAACGGCTCAAGGCGGTCATCATAGGATAGCGCAGGTATGGATCTTCTTCTTCACTACCTGAATTCGATGGGGTCCAGCCGCCGTCATAGGTTACCTCTTTTACCGAATAATAAGTGCAGGGATCTATCCCGGCCTCTACAGCAGCGGTGTAAACCACGGGCTTAAAAGTGGAACCTATTTGCCTGCGGCTTTGAGATACGTGGTCATATTGAAAGTACTCGTGGTTGACTCCGCCAACCCATGATTTCACGGCACCGGTAGAAGGATCCAGGTTGAGCATTCCCATGTTGAGGAACTTGAGGTAGTGTTGCAGGCTGTCCACTATACTTGCCTCCACCATTTTCTTCTTGCCATAGTCGAACAGCTGCATCTCGATCTTGCTGTTCAGCGAGTCCATGATCTTTTCTTTCTTCCAGCCTTTCTTTTCCAGCTCTTTATAGATCCTGCTTTCGCTCACCACTTTTTGCAGCAGGCGCTGGTTCTTCCAGGGGGCATTTCTGCCGTAGGCGCTCTCAAACTGCTTTTGCAGGGCAGCCATATGTTCAGCAACTGCTTCTTCAGCAAGTTTTTGCATCTTGTAATCCAGCGTGGTGTAGATCTGCAGTCCGTCGCGATAGATGTTATAGGTTTTACCGTCGGCTGTTTTAAGGGTGTCTAAAATGGCAGCTACGTCCTTCTTTACTTGCGACCTGAAGTAAGGGGCAATGCCGCTGTTATTGCTGAAGTACTGGTATTCCAGTTCCATAGGGCGGTTGGTGGCAACCACGTAAGCTTCGGGAGAAAGAAAACCGTATTTTTTCATCTGCAGCAGCACTACATTCCTCCTGGTTTTGCTTCGTTCAGGATACAGCCGCGGATTATAATAATGAGAAGCCTTTAATGTACCCACCAGGGTTGCCCCCTGGTCAAGGCTAAGTTCTGCAGTAGTAGTGTTGAAGAATTTTCTTGCGGCACTTTCAATTCCGAAGGTATTATCGCTAAAAGGTACCGTATTGAAATAGAGGTTGAGGATCTCTTTTTTGGAATAGATGTCTTCAAGCCGCCTGGCGATGATAGATTCGCGTAGCTTGTTCACCACGATGCTAAGGTGGCCGTAATCATTTCTTCCGAAGAGATTTTTGGCCAGCTGCAGGGTGATGGTGCTTCCGCCGCCCGAAGATTCGTCGCCCATGAGGATCGTCTTGAGAAAGACGCGCATAAGGCTGCGGCTGTCAATGCCTGAATGTTCATAGAAACGTACATCTTCGGTAGCCACGAGTGCATCGATGAGGTGCTGTGGAAGATCCTCGTATAGCACAGGTTGCCTGTCAAAAATGTAATATTTTCCTATTAATTTTCCTTCCGAAGAAAAGACCTCTGTAGCTTCATTTTGCTTGAGGTCGCGTAACTGTTGCTCGTTGGGGATCCTGCCCCAGAAACCCCAGTAAATGCTGAGGTAAAACGCCAAAAACAGTACTATAATTCCTAATAAAGACCCAAACACCCACTTTTTGAGGGGGGACAACTTCATTTTTTTCAATTGCATAGGTTAAGTGTCTGCCAAACTAACGAAGACTTACAGAAAATCGTCTAAAATTGGAGAAACTTTATGATTTATGGCCTGCAGCCGCCGCTAAACATTTATTAATTTTTGATAAGGAAAAATTAAAGTCCCTTTCAATGCAGCGCATATTTAGTAATTTGGGGCTATGGGCATTAATAAAACCGTATTCCTGATCTCTACAGGCTTGCTGGCGCTGGCCGCGGCCTTTGCAATTGTACTACACGAGAGAAAGGAGAATTACCAGAAGACCATTAGCGATAAAGTTGAGATAAGCAAGACCTGGGAGCTGCCAAATGAACTGGATGAGGTCTCGGGGATCGCATTTTTGGACAACCAGCGCCTGGCTTGCGTGCAGGACGAAAAAGGCACCATCTTTATCTATAACCTTTCTACGGAAAAAATTGAAAAAGAGATCGATTTTGCCGATGATGGCGACTATGAAGGCATTGCTATTGCAGGAAACATCGCTTATGTGGTGGAAAGTGACGGCACTTTATTTGAAGTGAGGAATTTCATGGGCGCCCCTCAAACCGAAGAATACAATACCTTTCTTGATGCCGATGATAACGTGGAAGGCCTCTTTTTTGACAGAGAACATAAACTGCTGTGGCTCGCACCAAAGGAAGAAGATCCTAATACCAATGACTATAAAGGAGTCTACGCCTTTGATGTGCAACAGAGGCAGATGCTGAAAGATCCAGTTTTCAAGCTTACTTTTGACGGCAAGGCAATGGAGGAGGTAAAAGATGAAGATATTGAGGACAGGTTCTTCCCTTCAGAGATCAACCGCAATCCTTCTACCGGCGAAGTTGTACTGCTGGAGGGGGTGAATTCAAAGCTGCTGTTGCTGGATGAGAACGGAAAAGTGAAAAAGCTCTATATCCTGGACCGCGACTATTTTCCGCAACCCGAAGGTCTTGCTTTTGACAAGGATGGAAATCTTTATATTTCTAATGAAGGCAACCCCGCGACCATCCACCGGGTACTGCTAAAATAAGCTAAGATGCCCGAGGATTCTCAAACCACTTCAGTAAAGAAAAGTAAAGCCCCTTTATACATTTCTATAGGAATAGTAGTTGCAGTCGTACTCAGCTATTTCTTTATTCCTCAGGCTCAGCAGTTCATGGATACTGCCTGGAGCGTGCTTACCAGCGGCGATAAGCAGCGGGTGAATGAGTGGGTGGGGCAGTTTGGGTGGTTTGGCCCTGTTGTGATCGTGCTCACCATGGTGGTTCAAATGTTCCTGCTGGTGGTGCCCACGCCGGTGCTCATGGTAGTGGCCATTGTTGCTTACGGGCCCATTTGGGGAAGCCTGATACTTTTTGTGGCCATTTTTACCGCCTCTTCAATAGGTTATTTCATAGGCCGGTATTTTGGACCTCCCATCGTTCAAAAGCTTTTTGGCGAGAAGACCGAAAAAAAGATCTCTTCTTTTATTGATGATTACGGCTTCTGGACCGTTATCGTAGTGAGGCTAAGTCCTTTTCTTTCTAATGATGCCATCAGCTTTGTTGGCGGGGTGCTTAAAATGGGTTACTGGAAGTTCATTGGGGCCACGATGATAGGCATAGCCCCGCTTATTATTTTTATCGCTTATCTCGGCGGAAATTACGAAAGGCTTAAATCAGGTCTTATCTGGACCTCTGTGGGCAGCCTTGTACTCTTCATCGCCTTTGTATGGTGGGATAAGAAGAAGAGAAAAAATAAAGCCTGAAAAATGCCATTTTTGAAGGGTATTCTTTCCTCACTTATTTCCGTTACATATAAAGGTGGATTACGGGTTGAACTCCTGATTTTTAAACCCTTGTATTATTTTATCATAAAATTTGTAACTCTCCCACGTCTTTTAGGGAAATTCCCTGATGCTTTGTTTCACATAAAAACTTCACGACATCAAGAACAGGATAAGCACATCCACCTATCCTTTTGAAACTTGGTCGATTTTCCTCCAGGAATGCCATGTGTGACAAAAAGCTTGGGAAGGAGTAGAGGGGGCGGCGGTTTATGATAGCAGGTGGAGCAAATAATCCTGTAAATAAATTCCTCCCAAATGGCCCAGACCATTTTTTTCTGAAGTAACTTTATATTTCATCTCTAAAAAAATTGGATTTTGCGCCTACATGCTG
>JBAVJB010000037.1:0-2264 GCA_049687495.1 Salinimicrobium sp. | reverse complement strand
TGTTCGTTACAGGCGGGGTTCACGGCAATGAACCCAGCGGTGTAAAAGCTCTGGAAAAGGTTTTTGCCGAACTTGAAAAAACAAAACCTGAGATCAATGGTAGGATCATTGGCCTGAGAGGCAATACAGCAGCTCTTAAAAAAGATCAGCGGTTTATCGATGAAGATCTTAACAGGACGTGGACCGAAGAAAACATTAAAAATTCTGATCCTGAAACCCAGGAACAGCGGGAGATGAATGAGATCATCGAGGTACTTGAGAGCTGTCCGGAAAAGAACTTTACCA
Source organism: Salinimicrobium sp. (assembly GCA_049687495.1). GTDB lineage: Bacteria > Bacteroidota > Bacteroidia > Flavobacteriales > Flavobacteriaceae > Salinimicrobium. The sequence goes on along the minus strand of JBAVJB010000037.1, from coordinate 1,979 downwards.
AGCGCTATTTCCTGGACTGTCACACGACCTCTTCTGCCAGCGCACCTTATATCTCTGTGCAGGAAGTTCACGATAACGACAGCTGGGCGCACAAATTTCCCACCTATATTGTTCGCGGGTTTAGCGATATCGTCTACGGTGCCATCGACCACTATTTGAGCAGAACCGGCCTTACCGGCTTTGTCTTCGAAGCAGGACAACACACCAGTCTCGAATCTGTTGAAAATCACGAAGGCATGATCTGGCTGGCACTCAAGCAGGCCTGCGGGCTTGACCTGGAGAAGATCAGCTGCTATCCTGAGTGTGTAACGCGCTTTTCCGAAAAGAACGCGCCCGAGCAAAAAACTTTTGAGATCATCTACAGGCATGAGATCAAGAAGGGAGACAGTTTTAAAATGGAACCCGGTTTTAAGAATTTCCAGCCTATCAAGGACGGGGAACTGCTGGCAACCAACAACGGCAAAGAGATCAAAAGTGAATGGGATGCCTTCATTTTCATGCCGCTGTACCAGTCGCAAGGCAATGACGGATTTTTCGTGATCCAGGAGGTGTCCTGAAAAAACCCTTTTTGAGGCTGCATGAATCTTATGTTGATCATTTTACTGGTAAGTTTCCTCATCATGGTCCTTGGGGCGGTGGTGAAATTCCTGGAGAACAATTTTCTAACAGAACCTTTGATCGCAATGATCGCGGGCATACTGCTGGGGCCACAGGTATTTGACCTTGTTACCACCGGCAGCCCGGCCCATCAACATGAGGTATTGAAAATAGCCTCTGAATTTACCATTGCCATGGGTTTAATGGCCACAGCCTTACGCATTCCGAGGAAATTCTATAAAAAGTATTTTCTTACCCAAACCAATCTTATTTTCTTCGGAATGCTGCTAATGTGGCTGAGCAGCTCGGCCATTTTCTACTTCAGCTTAGGAACTAACTGGATAGAATCACTTTTGATTGGGGCCATCATAACACCAACAGATCCTGTAGTGGCTGCTACGATCATTACGGGTAAAAAAGCTGAAAAGTACCTGCCGGCTTCGGTACGCAACAGCCTTTCTTTTGAGGCCGGTGCCAATGACGGCCTTGCTTATCCCTTTGTTTTGCTGGCCACCTTTTTGTTCAACGGTACTTTTACTGCTCAAGAATGGTTTGTAGAAAGCATTCTTTATGAAACAATTCTCTGTGCGGCTTTGGGCTTTGCAGTTGGATATCTTTCCGGTTTTTTGCTGAATAAAGCTTATACCCTAAAGCAGATGAAGGAATCCTCTGTCCTGCCCTTTTCCCTGGCGCTGTCACTCTTTCTCCTGGCCGGGCTGGACTATCTCGGTATGAACGGGATCATAGGCGTATTTGTTGGCGGACTTGGTTTTGCACATCATATCACGAAAAATGAAGCCATTAAAGAAAAGAAAGTGCAGGATGCTATGGCCAGGATCTTTACAATTCCCATTTTCTTCCTGTTGGGCTTGATCCTCCCGTGGCAGGAATGGCAGGAGATGGGATGGGCTGCGGTTGGTATTGTAATGCTGGTGATCTTTTTGAGAAGAATTCCCGGATTGCTGGTCATGATGCCTATCCTGCCAATGTTCAAAAAGAGAACTGGAGATCTGCTCATCATGGGCTGGTTTGGTCCCATAGGAGTTGCTGCACTTTATTATGCCACCCTTTCTCATGAAAGTACAGGATTGGACCGGGTTTGGACCATACCCAGCCTGCTGGTTTTCAGCTCAACCATAGCACATGGTCTTTCCAGTGTGCCTTTCCAGGAGCTTTATTACAGGTACTTTAAAAAAGGAAGAAATGAATCCTGATCTACCTTTTTACAATACCTACGACCTCTCCATTCCGGCAATTAAGCCTAAGCAACTCATCTTTTTGAACCCCATACATTCCTGAAGGCACCTCGTGGTCGACCATTCCTGTTGTAGAACGGACCAAAGTGATCTTATTACCGCTTCGGGGATCCATCAACGGGCTCA
>JBAVJB010000036.1:0-41395 GCA_049687495.1 Salinimicrobium sp. | reverse complement strand
ATGAAAACAGCATATATAGTTAAGGCATACAGAACCGCGGTTGGAAAAGCACCTCGCGGGGTGTTCAGATTCAAAAGGCCTGATGAGCTTGCGGCGGAAACCATCCAGTTCATGCTGGATAAGATGCCGGAATTTGACAAAAAAAGAATTGATGACGTCATCGTGGGGAATGCCATGCCCGAAGCCGAACAGGGCCTCAACGTGGGAAGGTTCATTTCGCTAATGGGACTTAAAACGGAAGATGTTCCGGGAATGACCGTGAACAGGTATTGTGCTTCGGGGCTTGAGACCATCGCGATCGCCACGTCCAAGATCCAAAGCGGCATGGCCGACTGCATTATTGCAGGTGGTGCCGAAAGTATGAGCTACATCCCTATGGGAGGTTATAAACCTGTTCCCGATTACCGCCTGGCAAAAGAAGGCCATGAGGATTACTACTGGGGAATGGGACTTACAGCTGAAGCTGTAGCTAAAAAGTACAATGTTAGCCGGGAGGACCAGGATGAATTTGCATTCAACTCTCACCAAAAGTCCTTAAAGGCACAAAAAGAAGATCGATTCCAGGACCAGATCGTGCCTATTAAAGTGGATCAAACCTATGTGGACGAAAATGGTAAAAAACAGACTCGTTCTTACACCGTTAATAAAGATGAAGGACCAAGAGCCGACACTTCTAAAGAAGTCCTTGCCAAGTTAAGGCCTGTTTTTGAAGAAGGTGGAAGCGTGACTGCCGGTAACTCTTCCCAAATGAGTGACGGGGCGGCTTTTGCAATGGTGATGAGCGAAGAAATGGTGAAGGAGCTTAACCTGGAGCCGGTTGCAAGACTGGTGAGCTATGCTGCCGTAGGTGTAGAGCCTAGGATCATGGGAATAGGGCCTGTCTATGCCATTCCGAAGGCTGTAAAACAAGCAGGTATTTCTCAGAATGACCTGGAACTTATTGAACTGAACGAAGCTTTTGCCTCCCAATCCCTTGCTGTTATTAGGGAACTTGGCCTTGATATGGACAGGATGAATCCTAACGGAGGGGCGATCTCAATGGGACACCCGCTGGGTTGTACTGGAACCAAACTTACTGTTCAGCTTTTGGATGAAATGCGCAAACGAGATCTCAAAAACAAATACGGTATGGTGACCATGTGTGTGGGAACCGGACAGGGAGCAGCAGGAGTGTTTGAGTTTTTGTCATAGATCAAACAAGAGAAGAGAGCAGAAAAAAAACAACAAGACTAATAGATAACAAAATGAGCACTGAAACAGAAAACAAAAAGAAAGACCTTCTTCGGGGAGGCCAATTCCTGGTGAAGGAGACCAAAGCAGAAGATGTTTTCACTCCTGAAGATTTTACCGAAGAACAACAAATGATGCGCGATTCGGTAAAGGAATTTGTAGATCGAGAGATCTGGCCGAAAAAAGAGGAGTTTGAAAAGAAAAACTACAAACTCACTGAAGACCTGATGAAAAAAGCCGGAGAAATGGGCTTTTTGGGAGTTTCTGTTCCCGAAGAATATGACGGCCTTGGAATGGGCTTTGTCACCACAATGCTGGTTGTAGATTATATCTCGGGGGCTACAGGATCTTTCTCCACTGCTTTTGGAGCTCATACCGGGATTGGGACACTTCCAATTACTTTATACGGTACAGAAGAACAAAAGAAAAAATATGTACCTAAGCTGGCAACCGGGGAATGGTTTGGCTCTTATGCCCTAACCGAGCCTGGTGCAGGTAGTGACGCAAACTCCGGAAAAACAAAGGCTGTTCTTTCTGAAGACGGAAAATACTACAAGATCACAGGACAAAAAATGTGGATCTCCAATGCCGGTTTTTGTGACTTGATGATCGTTTTTGCGAGAATTGAAGATGACAAAAACATCACAGGATTCATCGTAGAATATGATCCTGAAAACGGAATTTCTCTTGGAGAAGAAGAGAAGAAACTGGGAATCCACTCCTCTTCTACCCGCCAGGTATTCTTCAATGAGACAAAAGTTCCTGTTGAGAATATGCTGTCTGAAAGAGGAAACGGATTTAAGATCGCCATGAACGCTCTTAATGTGGGCCGTATCAAACTTGCAGGAGCCTGTCTTGACGCGCAACGCAGAACCATTACCGAAGGTGTTAAATATGCTAATGACAGGGTTCAGTTTAAAACTCCTATCGCTCAATTCGGGGCCATCAAATCCAAGTTAGCCGAAATGGCAACTTCGGCATATGCCGGTGAGTCAGCTTCATATCGTGCTGCAAAAGATATTGAAAATCGAATAGACATCCGTCAGGAGGAAGGAGCTTCTCACCAGGAAGCAGAGCTAAAAGGTGTGGAAGAGTACGCTATTGAATGTTCTATTCTTAAAGTGGCGGTTTCCGAAGATATTCAAAACTGTACAGATGAAGGGATACAGATCTTTGGAGGAATGGGATTCTCTGCAGATGCCCCAATGGAATCTGCATGGAGAGATGCCAGGATCGCCAGGATCTATGAGGGAACGAATGAGATCAACAGGATGCTTTCTGTAGGAATGCTTATCAAAAAAGCGATGAAAGGCCATGTTGACCTTTTAGGCCCTGCAACCAAAGTAGCCGATGAACTTACCGGAATTCCTTCTTTTGACAAACCCGATTATTCGGCTCTTTTTGCTGAAGAAAAGGAAATGATCGCCAAGCTTAAGAAAGTATTCTTAATGGTTGCCGGAAGCGCGGTTCAAAAATTCGGACCTCAGCTGGAAGACCACCAGCAACTGCTTTTGGCTTCAGCAGATATCCTTATCGAGATCTACATGGCTGAATCTACTATTCTTCGTACCGAAAAGAACGCTAAACGCTTTGGAGAAGAAGGTCAAAAAGAGCAGATCGCCATGGCAAAGCTTTACCTGTACCATGCAGTTGACCTCATCAACCAAAAAGCCAAGGAAGGTATTGTTTCCTTTGCCGAAGGTGATGAACAACGCATGATGTTGATGGGTCTTAAGCGTTTTACGAAGTATGAAAATCTACCGAACGTGGTGGAACTAAGAAATACCATTGCCGAAAAGGTGATAGAGGAGAATAAATATCCTTTCTAATCTTAATTTGCATCCTTTAAATCTTGATGGGCCGCCTTTTGGGCGGCCTTTCTTTTTTCGGAAATTATTAACACTCAAAGCCTCTAACATTTTATAGCTTTCAGAAGAACCCTCTAAAAATGTCATTTTTGGAACCTATGACACGTTACGTTCTCATCACTATTGTAAGCCTTCTGGCAATATATTTTGCGCTGTTTTTTCTGCTGAAAAAGCTCGGAAAAGATCCCAACAATGTCCTGCCGCACAATATTGCCGGGCGCATCAAGATCCCATTGATCATCCTCATGATCGCCGTGGGTATACAGGCAGGCCTTATCAACCGGGAGATCATCACCGGCGAAAGAACGGTTGCACTCTTTCAGCAAATAAGATCCATCCTGCTCATCATCAGCTTTACCTGGTTCATCATCGTAGGATTAAGGATTGCCAAAAATCAATTTTTGCGAAGGTTTGATGTTTCTGAAAAGAACAATCTAAGAGCCAGAAAGGTTTATACACAGTTCAATATCATCGAGCGAATTGCCATTTTCGTTATCGTGCTTGTCGCTATAGGATTGGTACTTATTACTTTTGACGGAATCCAGGAAATTGGGGTGAGTATTTTAACTTCCGCAGGAATTGCAGGAATTATTTTGGGGTTATCTGCACAAAAGGTGATTGGCGCAATCCTGGCGGGAATACAGATCGCCATTGCGCAACCAATTCGCATTGACGACGTGGTCATTGTGGAGGGCGAATGGGGCCGTGTGGAGGAGATAAAACTCACCTATGTAGTGGTGAAGATCTGGGATAAAAGAAGACTCGTCCTGCCCTCCACTTATTTTATTGAAAAACCTTTCCAAAACTGGACCCGAACTTCATCTGACATTTTAGGGACCGTTTATATTTATACCGATTATGATTTCCCTATCGAAGAATTGAGAACTGAATTCACCCGGCTACTGGAGTCTACAGAGCTCTGGGACGGCGAGGTCAATGTGATCCAGGTGACAGATGTTACCGAAAAAACCATGCAGCTAAGGGCGCTAATGAGTGCCAGTGATGCCTCAATTGCATGGGACCTGCGGGTTTTCATAAGAGAGCACCTGCTCAAGTTCATCAAAGAAAATTATCCCGGGAGCCTGCCGCAAACGCGCATTTTTCTTAAAGAAAATCGTCCTCCTCAAGAAGGGCCTTCAGGCGCTCTTCGGTAGCAAAACCCTGGGAAAAATTCATGGCGGTCTCAATGAGCGCAAGATGCGAATATGCCTGCGGAAAATTCCCCAACAAGCGCTTCGATTCAAAATCAAGATCTTCACTAAAAAGCCCCAGGTGATTGCTGTAAGACAGCAATTCGTCAAACATCTTTATCGCCTTGTCTTTCTCTCCAATTTTGTAAAGGCTGTTGATGAACCAGAAGGAACAAATGGTAAAAGACGAAGAAGGAGTTCCAAAATCATCTTTGTTCTTGTAACGGAACAACAGCCCATTATGGCAAAGCTCCTTTTCTGTCGCTTTTACCGTGCTCACATACCTGGGATCTTTGGCTTTGATAAAACCGTAGTTCTCCATCAACAAGGTGGACGCATCCAAATCTTTTGAGCCGTAAGATTGGGTGTACGCCTGCATTTCTTCATTCCAGCCCTTCTCGTAAATGTCGTCGTAGATCTCCTGTCTAAGGGTCTTCCAGTGTTCAGATTTGACCCCGTTCCTAAGGATCTCCCCTATTTTGACGGCCCTGTCAACAGCTACCCAGCAAAGCAGTTTAGAGAAGGTAAAATGCCTCTCCTCTGTTCTGAATTCCCAGATCCCTTTATCTGGCTGTTTCCAGTGTTCCTCGACAATACGCACAATTCCGCGGACGATGGTCCACAGTTCCTCACTGTTCTCAAGTGTGGTCTCAAACTGCAGGAACTGCTGGTAGATGACCTCCATCAAAATTCCGTAGATATCGTTTTGCTTCTGAATATAGGCTGCATTCCCTATCCTTACCGGCTTGGAACCTTCATAACCATCGAGGTGGTCTAAAATGTGCTCTGTAAGCTCCTTTTTGCCGTCGATGCTGTACATGATCTGAAGTTTTTCATCTTTATCAGGTATAATATCGATGATGAACTGTAGGAAACGGTGAGCAGATTCCCTGTGGCCAAGGCCGGCCATGATCTTGATAACCATTGAAGCATCCCTTATCCAGCAAAAGCGGTAATCCCAGTTTCGCACTTCTCCAATGGTTTCGGGAAGTGACGTGGTTGCAGCGGCCAAGACAGCACCCGATTTTTCAAAGGTGAGCGCCTTTAAAACCAGAGCACTTCGATTGATCTCTGCATCATAAACCGGAAATTTGGTGCTTTCCTCACTCCAGTTCATCCAATAGGTCTTGGTGCGTTGGAATTTTAGGTATGCCCTTTCCAGACTCTGTTCCCGTAGCTTTTCGTGATAGCCCATCAGGAAATAAGCATTGCCGGTAAGCGTCATCTCCTCCCCCTTCAAAACATCATCAAGTCCCAAATTGGTGTAGAGGTACAAAGAATCATATTTACCTTCTTTTGTAAAGCTTTTGAGATAGAACCGGTGATTTTCTGTATAGGTCTTTTCCCGGGCATAATCCAGTTTGGGATCATACTTAACCCTGATCTTTGGCTGCCCTTTAAGGATATATACAAATCTCACCACATCTGGCGGAGTATAGAATGAACCGTTCTCTTCCCTGTAACGAGGCATAAAATCTATGATCTGAAATGCATCCCGGTCACTCAAAAATGTGGTACATAAAATATTGGTCTTCCACAGATATTTTTGGGAAGTTGTATAGCTTTCATCAACTATAAAAGAAAAGCTGCCGCCTTTTTCGTCGTCAATTAATTTGGCAAAGACCGAGGCAGAATTAAAATTAGGCAAACAACACCAATCCATCGACCCGTCACGGGAAACCAAAGCCGCACTTTTGCAGTTCCCGATAATGCCGTAATCTAAGTTATCCATTGTCTTAAAGTTCTTTTAAAGGAGTAGTCTTCCTCTCTAAATTTTCGGAAATTTATGGAAAATGGATTAGATAGAACCCGCTGAAAAATTATTATGGGCAAAACAATAATTATTTCCAATCGCCTACCCCTCCAAATAAATATTAATGATGATGATTTAGAAGTTACTCCCAGTGTTGGGGGACTCGCCACAGGCTTGAAATCCTTTCACCAGGAAGGAGACAGCATCTGGATAGGATGGACCGGTCTTGCCGAAGATGACATTCCTGAAGACTTGCTGCCTGAGGTCTCAAAAAAGGCAAAACAGCAGGATTGTATTGCCGTCAACCTTACTTCGGAAGAGATCGATAAATTCTACTATGGCTTCAGTAATCGCACAATTTGGCCGCTCTTCCATTATTTCATGGAATATACCGAATTTCATCCTGAACATTGGGAAGCATACAAACAGGTCAATCAAAAATATGCCGATACAGTCGTAGCACACCTCAACGATGGGGACACTGTTTGGGTTCATGATTACCAGCTACTGCTTCTACCCGACCTGATAAGAAAACAAAAGCCCAATGTTACCATTGGATTTTTCAACCACATTCCGTTTCCATCTTATGAAGTCTTCAGGACCTTACCCTGGCGGGAGGAGATCTTGCGCGGGATGTTGGGGGCTGATCTTCTCGGTTTTCACACCTATGATTATGAAAGGCACTTTTTAAGATCGGTCAACCGTATTTGCAGGTACGACATCAATTTTAATTCTCTCAATATTGGAAACAGACTAATCAGGACAGATTCCTTTCCAATGGGAATCGACTACAACAAGTTCAGGAATTCGGCTTTGGAACATCGTTCCCAGCCACGAAGCGAGAATACAGATATTCAGAAGAAGCTGGACTATCACAAATACGTCACCCGAAATACAAAGTTGATCCTTTCCATTGACCGCCTCGATTACACAAAAGGAATTGCGAACAGGATAAGGGCGTTTGGGTATTTCCTCGAGAAGTATCCCGAATACCAGGAAAAAGTACGACTTATCATGCTGGCCGTACCGTCAAGGACAAATGTTCCGCAGTATCAATTGCTAAAAAAGGAGGTCGATGAACTGGTAGGCCGCATCAACGGACAGTTCGCAACTGTGAACTGGACACCTATTTGGTATTTCTACCGCTCGATGCCTTTTGAGAACCTGATTGACCTTTACTGCTCCAGTGAAGTCGCCCTTATCACTCCAACCCGGGACGGGATGAACCTGGTGGCCAAGGAATACATCGCGACAAGAACAGACAATACCGGAGTATTGATCTTAAGTGAAATGGCAGGTGCCGCCCACGAGCTTAATGAGGCGCTGATCATCAACCCGAACAACTTTGAGCAGATCGTTGACAGTATCAAACAGGCGCTTGAAATGCCTGAAGAAGAACAAAAAAGAAGAAATAAGGTCCTGCAGCGGCGTCTCAAACGCTACAGTGTAGAAAAATGGGCAAAAGACTTTATGAAAAACCTGGAGGAGACAAAGAAAACGCGTAAGGCTTTTAAAACTATCGAGCTCACAGAAAACATCAAAAAAGACCTTTTTGAAAAGTATAATTCGGCAACGCGTCGCATCCTGTACCTGGATTACGATGGTACCCTGATCAACTTTGTGGATAAACCTGAGGACGCCAAGCCCGATGAAGGTCTTAAAGACCTCATTAAAAGACTGGCCAGACAGGAAAATACCCGGGTTGTGCTTATAAGCGGTCGTGACAAGGAGACGCTTGGCAAATGGTGGAAAGATGTGCCGGTAGAGTTGATCTCTGAACACGGGGTTTGGTTGCGCCCGGTAGACCAGGAATGGGAACTTTCAGAAAACCTCAACAACAGCTGGATGAAAACCATTCGGCCGGTCCTGGAAACCTTCGTAGACAGGACACCCGGAACTTTTATTGAGGAAAAAAATTATTCGCTGGCATGGCATTTTAGAAAGGCAAATCCCGAGCTTGGAGAAGTGAGGGCAAATGAGCTTTCTACGGTCCTTAGGGATATGATCTCCAACCACGGCCTGAGTGTATTGCAGGGGAACAAAGTTCTTGAGATCAAGAACAGCGGAGTAAACAAAGGAAAGGCTGCCAATAAAAGGCTCACAGAAAAGTATGATTTCATTTTTGCCATTGGGGACGACTGGACCGATGAATACTTATTCACGGAACTTCCCGATTATGCCACTACCGTTAAAGTGGGAATGAACAAGACCGATGCAAAATACTTCCTGGACAATGTGGAACAGGTTAGGGAATTGCTTGAAGGCTTTGTAAATCTCACCCATTAAAGTTATTATCTCAGAATTGTTAAAACTTGATTAAGAGCGTCAAAATTTTAAAGCAACCTTAACTAACTCAGCCCTTACAGGGCGTGAAATTTGAAGTATATTAGAACTGAATTATAATCTATAATTAACCCAAAAAAATCAACAATGAAAGCAGGAAAAGTAATAGCTGGAATTCTTTCGGGAGCTGCAATTGGTGCAGTAGCCGGAATGCTCTTCGCCCCTAAAAAAGGAAAAGATACCCGAAAGCAGATCGCTGACAGAAGCAACGAGTATATGTATGACACCAAGAGCAAGTTCAATGATCTGGCAGACAATTTATCTCACCAGTATGATTCAGTAAAATCAAAAATGAGAGGCAAGTCACATAAAGTATCCGCCAAAATGGACGGAGACGATAAGATCATCTACTAAGATGGCTTCATAAAGAAACTTCAAAAAGCTGCTTTTCTAGCAGCTTTTTTTGTACGCCCGTTTTTAGTACTTTGGAAACCTCATCAAAAATTTCATTTTTTAAACATGTTCAAAAAATTACTTTTTTCAGCCCTCTTTTTTTCCGGCTTTGCTGCTACTGCACAGGAACAGGCTCCGCCGCAGGTAGACCTAAGGATTTACGATATCATAGATGCGGTTTCGGCGGACAGCATAGAGGCAGATATTCAAAAGCTGGTAAGCTTTGGCACCAGGAATACCTTTAGCGATACTGTGTCTGATACCCGCGGAATCGGCGCCGCAAGACGCTTCATAAAATCTGATTTTGAAAAAATCTCTAAAGAATGTGAAGGCTGCCTGGACGTCTTCTATCAGAAAGATTTTGTTACCAAGGAAGGAAACGACCGCGTACCAAAGGACGCCTGGGTGGTGAATGTTGCAGCAGTACAAAAAGGAAAAAAATACCCTAACCGTTACATCATCATGAGCGGTGACATCGACTCCCGCGCCAGCAACACTATGGATTTTACCACAGACGCACCGGGGGCCAACGACAATGCCAGCGGAATGGCAGGCGTAATGGAAGCCGCACGGGTACTTTCAAAATACGAATTTGACAACAGCATCGTCTATCTAGGATTATCGGGAGAAGAACAGGGGCTTTTTGGTGGCCAGAGCTTCGCCAAAATGGCGAAGGAGAAAGGTTGGGAAATCATCGGTGTCCTCAACAACGACATGATCGGAAACATTGAAGGAGTTGACGGCGTGATCGACAACCGAACTTTCAGGATCTTTTCTGAACCTGTACCTCCCACAGAAACCGACAGGGAACGGATGCTTAGAAGATATTACGGAGGAGAAGTCGACGGAATTTCAAGACAATTGGCCAGATACATTCACAAGACCACCCAAACTTATATGCCAGAAATGAACCCAATGATGGTTTACCGTCTGGACAGGTTTGGCCGCGGCGGTCACCATCGTTCCTTTAATGATCTTGGTTTTCCCGGCGTTCGAATCATGGAAGCACATGAAAATTACAACCGGCAGCACCAGGATGTTAGAGTGGAAAATGGGATTGAGTATGGGGACGTTATAGAAGGAGTGAATTTTGACTACGCTAAAAAACTCACCTCGGTAAACGCAATAAATTTGGCCGGCCTCGCCTGGGCACCTCCTGCCCCACAGGAAGTGGCGATAGGCGGAGTGGTAGAACCATCGGCTAAATTGCGCTGGAAAAAAGTAGGCGGTGATGATGTGGCCGGTTACAAGATCTACTGGCGTGACACTACAAATCCTCAATGGCAGTATTCACGCTACGTAGGTAATGTTGACAGTTATACACTAGAAGGAATTGTGATCGATAATTACTTTTTTGGAGTAGCTACTGTTGGAAAAAACGGAAACGAAAGTGTAGTTGTATTTCCTTCGCAGACCTTCAGGGAATAAAGCCTTTCAGGAATTCAGAGAAAATTTAGGGATCACACGATCCCTATTTTTTTTGAATGAGCAATGGCTTTTCCGCTTTCGGCAAAATAACAGGTGGCCACTCCCATATCTTCGAGATTTCCTAAAACCTCTTTGGTGGAGGACTTTTGCCTCCTGGAGGTCTGCCTGATGTAGACCGCCTTTATGTTCTTCGGAAAGACCTTACATATTCTTTCGTAGAGGTTAGGATCCTGCTGCGAATCATCTCCTAACAAGACATATTGTAGATGTGGATTAAAAGAAATAATGTCTTTTATCTTGATGAACTTATGGTCATGCCCTCCCCTTCCAGTAAAAAGGAAATCGGCCAGGCCGGTCTTGATCTTCTTCAGCTTGATCACTCCCTTAGGCAATTCATGCATGCGGGTGAGCTGCAGGATGAACTGGTATAGGTTCCATTCGCTGCTGGAGACATAAAAGAAAGAGTTGCATTTCCCCTTTTCCTCCTGCCCCGCCCTGCTAAGCGCCTGGTAATGCGGCACCACATCTGTAAACACCTCGCGTTTGTTGATGTTTTGGGTGAGCACCACGTAGAGTTTTTTAAAAAAGTTACTGGTGTGTGAGATCAGGAAAGTATCATCAATATCTGAGATCACTCCCAGTTTACTCTTAAATGGTTTTAGCAGCTCTCCTTGCTCCACGATCCCGTTGCCGTTCTGCTCACAGGACACAGAATATTTATGCCAGCCACTTTCAAGGAACTGATTAAATGGAATAGAAAATCTAAAATAGCCGTCGTCCAGCGTTTTTGTATGCACCACCAGATCCTTGAACTTCAAGGTCACTCTAATGTTGCTGATGGGTTTAATGGTGAACATTTTGATCACCGATTTTGCATGTCGGTAACCGCGCCGGTCGATCTCATACTTATCGGGAGCCCAGGAACTGAAGACGTGTCCAAAAACGATCAATTCCTGGTCGTTGACATATCCCCGGTATAACTTTAAATCCAGTTTCATATTTAGATTTCATTAACTGAGTATCCTTACCAAAATACTTAATTTTAGACATAAGCTAAAGCAGAATGTCAACAAATAAAAGGGTTTTAATGGTTGTCAACCCAATATCGGGCGGCAGAGACAAGACTCCCATCATTGAACATGTTTCAGAAAAACTTAAAAATGAGCCCACTACCTTAAAGATCTTTAAAACTTCCGGGAAAAGAGACAAGGAAGAACTTACCGAAATCATCAAAAATTTTGATCCCACCCGAATTCTTATCGCAGGTGGTGATGGCAGCATCAAACTGGTAGCCGAGATATTAAAGGACAAACAGGTTCCGTTGGGAATTTTCCCGGCCGGCTCTGCAAACGGCCTGGCTGAAAACCTGGACCTTCCCACGAACACGGCCGAACTTACGAAAATCGCCCTGGGAGACCACTTTATCAAGCTCGACACCATTAAGGTGAATCATGAACTTTGCCTTCACATTAGTGACATTGGGCTCAATGCGGCCCTTATCAAAAACTATGAAGAGGGTAACATCAGGGGGAAATTAGGTTATATCATTCAGTCTATTCCCACGCTTATCAAAAGCAATTTTCCTTTTCAGTTTACCATTGAAAAAGATGGCAGAACAATCAATCGAAAAGCAGTACTCCTGGCAATTGCCAACGCCCGCAAGTATGGAACGGGTTCCACTATTAATCCTCATGGAGCATATGACGACGGAAAATTTGAAATTCTTGTTTTTAAAGAGTTCAATTTTACACAGATCATTCGCACTTTTTTTGAAAATGTAGAGTTGAGCGAAGATTTTGTGGAGATCTTTTCCACCTCAAAAGTCACCATTGAATGTGAAAAGAACATCCCATTCCAGATCGACGGTGAATACCGCGGAGAGGTTCGACATGTGGAGGCAGAGATAAATCCATTCCAGGTCAAAATTGCAGTTCCCGAAAAAAAGAACCGATTTTAGTTAAAGTAATGACAAAATTGTAAGATAAATCCCGTTTTAATGCTTACTTAACAATACTTTAGGCTGATATTAATTGAAAAGGCTTGATAAATCTGTAATTTAGATAACCTAATAACTAACAAATAAAAACTCGAATTATGGCAGAAATCAAGATTGAAAAGAAAAAACCAATTTGGCCCTGGGTCATTCTCGTACTGGTTATTCTTGCATTACTCTATTTTCTAGTGTTTGCAGATGACGACGATAATGACGATATGGACGACATGGAAACTGAACAGGTTGAAGACAGTACTGCCTGGGAAGAAGACAGCGATACCGCCAATTGGGATGAAACTGAATCTGACTGGGAAAGTGACACTCTAGGTACCGGAGCTGTTTCTAGTTACCTGTCTTACGTTTCTGACAAATCTAAAATGGGCATAGACCATGAGTACACTAATAATGCACTTATCGAACTTATGAATGCAGTTCAGGCAAAAGCCGACGAGATGAATTATGACATCTCTGCAGATATGCAGGAAGTAAGACAAAGTGCACAGGCGATCACTAAAGATCCTACTGCTTTGACTCATGCTAACACCATTAAAGACGCAGGCACAAAACTGGCCAATGTTCTACAGAACATGCAGCAGGAGAAATATCCCGATCTGTCGCAGGACGTTCAGGAAGTGAAAACTGCGGCCAACAACATCAAAAATGATGTGCAGACCCTCAACCAAAAAGACCAGATCAATAAGTTCTTTGACGAGGCTGCAGACGTGCTAAGAAAAATGAGCTAAGAATCCTAAAAAAGAAAAATTATGACTGACGATAAAAACAGAAGAAAACATTTATTCTACCTCGATGAGCTTTCAGACTATAAGGTTGACAGCGATGATCCGGATGTAAGAGGATGGAAAGTCCAGGATGTGGACGGACGTGTGGTAGGAAAAGTAGACAACCTGCTGGTAAATAAGGAAAAGAAACGCGTGGTATATCTCGATGTTGAAGTAGATAAATCAATACTCGAGGCCAACCACAAGCCTTATGGACAGCCTGCCTCAGGCAATGTTCATGAATTCATCAATGAAGACGGTGAAAACCACCTGATCATTCCTATAGGACTGGCCCGCCTGAATACCGATGATAAATATGTCTACACAGATAAGATCAACCATCGCACCTTTGCTGAAACCAAGCGAAGAAGAAGAGATTCAGATATCGACCGGGATTACGAGGTTGTTGTCCTAGAAAGTTACAATAGAGATGTCGATCCAGATCTAAACGATGAAGAAAGAAGAGAACGGGAAAACCAGGAACGGGAAAGAAGAGCAAAATTGGCAGACAATGATGCCGGCTTTTACGACCGTCCGGAATTCGACCGCGTGAACAATCCCAGTAAAAGATAATTTTTAGGGATAATGATACAGAAAGGGAAACCCCAAAAAGGTTTCCCTTTTTTTTAATTCGGAAGAAACTGCATTATGAATTACCAAAAAGTTAATTTCCAAAATAAGCAAGGCATCGAACTCAGCGGCCATCTGGAGCTACCTTTGAACCAGGAACCCCATACTTTTGTACTTTTTGCCCACTGCTTCACCTGTAACAAAGATTTTTTTGCAGTAAGAAATATTGCCCGTGCGCTTTCAAAGAACGGCTACGGAGTTTTAAGATTTGACTTCACCGGCCTTGGGGAAAGCCAGGGAGAATTTGCTGACTCCAATTTTTCGGGTAATGTAGAAGACCTGGTCGCAGCTGCAAAGTTTCTCGACAAGGAACACCGCGCCCCTTCCCTACTTATTGGACACTCCCTTGGTGGAGCAGCGGCGATTTTTGCTTCAGAAGAACTGGATGCTGTTAAGGCTGTTGCCACAATTGGAGCACCTTCTTCGCAATCGCACGTCACACACCTGCTGGAAGATGAACTTTCAGAAATTCAAAAAAACGGCAAAGCTACGGTCAACCTGGGTGGTAGAAAATTCACCATTAAAGAGCACTTTCTTGACGACCTTAAAACAAGGGAGCTCAAAGGTCTGGTAAAAGAAATGGATAAAGCCCTGCTGGTAATGCACTCCCCGCAGGATCTAGTTGTGGAGATCAAAAATGCCGAAGAGCTTTACATTGCTGCAAAACACCCAAAAAGTTTTGTTTCCCTGGATGGTGCAGATCACCTGCTTACGAAAAGTGAAGATTCGGTTTACGCAGGAGAAGTTATTGCGGCATGGGCCTCCCGATACCTCCAGATTCCTGAAGAACAGGAGCTGTATACGGAACACGAGGTGGTAGCTAACCTGGGAGAGGAAGGTTTCACCACTCAAATGAGGGCCGGCCGGCATTATTTTGTGGCCGATGAACCTGAAAAATCCGGGGGCAAGGATTTTGGACCTTCGCCTTATGACTATCTCTCTGCGGCTTTGGCGGCCTGTACTTCCATGACCATCCAAATGTATGTAAGACGCAAAAAATGGCCGCTCATAAATGTAGAGACACATGTCAACCATCATAAATCTCATGCCGAAGACTGCGACAACTGCGAAAGAAATACCTCAAAAATTGACATTTTTGAGAGGGTAATTGCACTTGAAGGCAATCTTGACCAGGAACAAACCGACAGGATCCTGGAAATAGCAGACAAATGTCCCGTGCATCGAACCCTGAACAATAAAGTAAAGATCAACACCAAAATGAAGGAGGCATAGCAGCCGGCTTTTGTTAAACGAACCTTAATCTTTTGGCGAATGCCCCTATTCTCTCTAATTTAGTCCTGCTAACTATATAACATCATAAATTATGAAACGTATTTATTTATCGCTGATGTTCACAGCTGCACTTGTTTTTACAGGTTGTAAGAACGAAAACACTACCGCCGATGAGCGTGTAGAGGAAGATGTGGACATGGTTCAGGAGGATTCCCAAATGATGGAAGAATCTGAAGAGGCTAAGGAAATAACTGTACAGATCCAGCCTACGAGCGACAGCAATATCTCGGGAGAGATCCTTTTTTCTGAAGAGAACGGAGAGGTTACCATGACCGCCGATTTCTCGGGACTTGAACAGGGAATGCACGCCATTCACATTCACGAGAAAGCAGATTGTTCTGCTGCCGACGGTACTTCTGCAGGAGGTCACTGGAACCCAACCAACCAGCAACATGGAGAATGGGGTGACGCCAACGGCTATCACAGAGGAGACATTGGCAACTTTGACGTAAATGCAGACGGAGAAGGAAGCATTACTTTTACCACAGATGAGTGGTGTATTGGATGTGACGATGCAGATCGCAACATCGTAGGAAAAGCGGTTGTTGTGCACCAGGGTGCTGACGATTATACATCACAGCCAAGCGGTGCTGCCGGCAAAAGAGTTGGTTGTGCAGCGATCAAGATGTAAATAACATTTACAAATGATATTGAAAAAGCGGCTTTTAGAGCCGCTTTTTTATGCTATACTTTTTTCTGGTCTACCTCCAGATTCTTCTTATTACTCTTGAACGGCCTTATAATAAGGCGCGAAGCCTTGTCAAAATTGATGTAGTTGTACACCCAGTTAAAGAAGGTGATCAACCTGTTCCTGAAGCCTACCAGGAAGTACAGGTGAATGAACATCCATATGAACCAGGCCAAAAAGCCTCCAAACTTTAGTCTTCCAAGATCCACTACGGCCTTATTTCTTCCTACTGTTGCCATGGTTCCTTTGTCGTTGTACTCAAAAGGCACCAGTTTTTCCCCTTTTAGGAGTCTCTTTAAATTCTTCGCCAATAAGCGGCCCTGCTGTATTGCCGGCTGCGCAACCATGGGATGCCCCTTAGGATAGCGCTCGTTCTTCATCAAAGCAATGTCCCCGATAGCAAAAATATTTTCGTAGCCAACCACCTGATTGAAGACATTGACCTCATAACGCTCTGCCTTTGGCACAATGGCCGAAGCATTCAAACCTTTTACAGGCGCCCCGGATACCCCTGCAGCCCAAATAAAAGTAGAGGTAATAAAATTAAGGCCCTCTTTGTTGGTGGTTACTGTAGTGCCGTCATATTCCTGCACCATGGTGTTTAGGTGGATCTCCACCCCTAGTTCCTTTAAGAATTTATCGGCTTTTTGAGAAGCTTTTTCGCTCATGGGCGGCAGCACCCGGTCCAGCCCTTCTATAAGATGTATCTCGATCTCAGCAGGATCCAGGTCTCTAAAATCACGGGGGACAATATGGTTCCGCACTTCGGCAATGGCACCGCAAAGCTCCACACCTGTTGGTCCCGCGCCGGCAACAACAAAGGTGAGCAGCTTTTTTCGCTCTACGGGATCTTCGGTGATCACCGCCTGCTCCAGGTTTTCCAAAATAAGGCTGCGAATGTTCAATGCCTGCGGAATCGTCTTCATCCACATCGCATGCTCCTCGATACTTTTATTTCCGAAGAAATTGGTTCGGGAACCGGTGGCGAGCACGAGATAATCATAGCCCAGTTCGCCAATCGATGTTTTTATTTTATTTTCTTCCGGAAGGATCTCCTGTACTTCAGCCAAACGAAAATAGCCGTCTTTGCTATGCCGGGTGATCTTCCGCAGCGGATAAGCAATAGAATCTGGTTCCAGGCCCGAAGTAGAAACCTGGTAAAGCAAAGGCTGAAAAGTATGGTAATTGTGCCGGTCCAGCATGATGACCTGCAGCTTTTCCTTGAGCAGGTGCTTGGCCAATGAAATCCCTGCAAAACCGCCCCCCACGATAACCACGCGGGGATATTCAGAAATAGGAATATTCATGTTAAAATTATAATTTTCACCTAAGTTATCGTTTTCAGGCCAACATACAGAATGAGAAAATAACTTTAGGTTTTTTGTAACATGAGAGCAAAAAATCACACCTATACAAGGTAAGCCAAACTGTGAAAGAAGAACTCGAACATCAATTTGTAAGCAATCTTGAGAAGCACCAGAACATTGTGCACAAGATCTGCCGTATGTATACAAATGATCAAGAGTCGCATAATGATCTTTTCCAGGAGATCACGATACAGTTATGGAAGGCTTACCCAAAGTTTCGCGGCGATGCGAAATTTAGTACCTGGATGTACCGCGTTGCCCTTAACACTGCCATTACCCTGTACCGGAAGTCAAAAAGAGAGATCAGAACCCAGGATTTTGACGACGTAAGCTTTAAGATCAAAGCGCAGGAGTATGACGACCAGACAGAGCAGCAGCTTAAATTGATGTACAAAGCCGTAAAACAGCTCAACGACATCGACAAAGCCCTTGTCTTTCTATACCTGGAAGACCAGTCTTATAGAGAAATTTCTGAAACCCTTGGTATTTCTGAAGTAAATGCACGGGTAAAAATGAACCGAATCAAAACCGCCCTGAAAAATATTTTAAATCCTTAGTAAGTAGAATGGATGAACTGGATTTCTTAAAACAGAACTGGAAGAAGCAGGAGGAAAACCTCCCACGGCTTTCTTTTGACCAGATCTATCACATGCTCAAGAAGCGCTCTGCTTCTATAGTAAAATGGATCTTTGTCATTAGTGTTGCCGAACTGCTTATTTCAACGCTGCTGAGCATTTGGCTGGCAGACGGTGATTATTGGAAAGAGATGGATAAGATCCACCTCAAAGGCTTCACCATTGTATTCTACATTGTGAGCTACCTCATCACCTTTTACTTTATCTACAGGTTCTACAGGAACTATCAAAAAATTTCGACTACCGATGATGCTGCGACCCTAATGGAAAATATCCTTAAGACGCGCAGGACCGTCAAGACCTATATTGCTTATGTGCTTATCTCCAGCGGATTTTCAGCCATTGTCGTGACCTTTTTTACCATTCGAAATCACCAGGACATTCAGCAGGTAGAAAATTCCGCAAAGTATGCTTTTGACGGTCTGGACTGGGCGAAGTTCGTACTGGCTTTTTTCGTGGTGCTGGTGATCTTCCTGGGCCTTTTATGGCTGTTCTATAAATTGCTCTACGGGATACTTCTGAAAAGGCTGAAACGCAATTACAGGGAACTTAAAAAACTGGAGGTCTAAGATGCCAGTCAAGCCGCTCATAATTCCAGCTGAAGACTTTTCAGAAAAAGAAAAGGGAGAGCTGCATGAGTTTGAAAATTTGATCAACGAGCTCAACCGAAGAAACATTCCCGCTGAAGTTGCAGAAGAGATCAACAAAAAGATAGAAGATCTTAACCGGTACAAAGCTGCTTCAAAAAAATACCTGAAGAAAATGAGGGGTGCCAAAAAGGGCATTTTTGAGCTGCTTCAAAAAAAGCTGGGCCTGGTGCCCAGGAATTATTATATGAATATGTGGACGCCGTTAGGAATGTCGGTTTTTGGGATTCCTTTGGGGGTAGCCCTTTCTGCAATTACCAAAAATGCGGCTTTTATAGGCATTGGTTTACCCATTGGCCTGGCAATTGGATCATACCACGGCAAAAAACTGGATAAAAAAGCTGCAGAGGAAAATAAAGTGCTTGACCTCTCCTAATATTCCCACTGCCTGGTCTTGTTGAGGGCTTCCATGGCCTCCAATTCCTCCTGCGGGATCACTTTTAGAAAAGAGGGATGTTGTTCTATAGCATATTCAAGCTTTTCCACTATATCTTCAACAGATTCATTATCATAATCTATATTTAAAGGCTCCTTGATCTGGAAGGTCTGGAGAATACCACGTTTTTTGATCCTCAGGCCCTTTTTGTCGAAAGACCTTCTAAAGCCGTCGATCACGATTGGAATAACTACCGGTTTATAGGTCTTAATAATATGTGCAGTTCCCTTTCTAATTGGTTTAAAAGGTTTTGTTGTTCCCTGAGGAAAAGTTATGACCCAGCCATCTTTCAAGGCAACACCAATATTTTCGGTATCACCGGGATTGACCTCCCGCTGCACTTCCTTGCCTTTTTCACGCCAGGTGCGTTCTACTGTAACCGCTCCCGCATACGCCATGAGCCGGGTTAGCAATCCCGCTTTCATGGTCTCTTTGGCGGCAACATAATAGATGTTAAGCTTTGGCTGCCACAGGTAACCCACATTTTTTATTGAATCTACCCTTCCGCTCAAGGCCGCGTTAAAAACATGAAACATAGCGGTTACATCGGCAAAATATGTTTGGTGATTTGAGACAAAAAGTACATTGTTATCGGGCAGATTCTTGATGATTTCAGAACCTTCTATCTTCAGCTCATTAAAGCCCCGGTAGCGCCGGTGAGAAAGCACTCCAAAGATCCTTATCATCCACTTTTTAAAGAAAAGAATATGCCCGAAAGGATTCTTTTTCAATAAACCCATAGTTCCCTTACATTTTTTGAATGGCCAAAGATACTCATTTCTGCAGTTACAGCGCCTGCCTCAATATTTCTTTCATTTCGCTAAGCATCATAGCTGTTGCACCCCAAACGACATGCCCGTTAAGCAAAAATGCAGGCACTTCAATATTGGTTGCGTAGGAAGTGCTAAGACGTTGATGGGTGAGGCAGGAATCGCTTAAAAAATGGTCAACATCTATTTCCAGTACAGACTCCACTTCTTCCTCTTGGGGGATAAGCGTGGGTGTTCTTTGCATTATTCCCATGAAAGGCTGCACCCAAAAATTGCTGGGCGGGATATACAGCTTTGTAAGCTCCCGCAATACTTCCACCTCCTGCTGTGGGATTCCTACTTCCTCTTCAGTTTCCCGTAACGCAGTATGCTGCAGATCGCGGTCATGTTTTTCTACTCTTCCTCCCGGAAATCCCACCTGGTTGGAGTGCACACCTTTGTAGGTCTTCCTTAGAATGAGCACAAACTTCGTCTCTTCCTGAAGACCTGGATAAAACACTGCCAATACAGCTGCCTGTTTCGGCTTTCTTTGTTCAATATCAAGATCTTCCAACTCCTGTATGCGCAGCATTGGGGCCAATTTATGATGTGCTTCCTCGCCGGGAAGGCTAATTTTTCTTAATTTCGGACTCCTATTTAAAAACGTCTGAAAATCCATGTTGCGTTACCTCTTTGTTCTTTCCTGCATTTGCACGCTGCTCGTGAGTTGTGAAGATAGGCAATCTTCCTCAAAAAAGACTGCTGTTTCTCCTGCTGAAACTACCAAAACGGCCAAAGATACCGTACCCGAAGAAACGGTTGAGGAAGAAAAACCTTCAAGGCCCGAAGGCCCATTGATCGTACAGGAAGAATTCATTCCTTTTATGATGAAGTATGGCAAAAAGCACAAGGAAAATAAGGTGCGTATCAAAACCAGGTTTGGGGATATAGATGTCGAACTTTTTCACGACACTCCGCTGCACAGGGCAAATTTCCTGTTCCTGGTGAACCATGACTATTTTGATAAAACCTTTTTCCACCGTGTTTCTGAAGATTTTGTGATCCAGGGCGGCAATTCAGATCTGCCAGACACCAATAAGAAAAGGCACTACATTGGCGATTACCTCATCCCCAGTGAATTTGGTGCCGGTCACAAACATGTGCGTGGGGCGCTTGCAGCAGCCAAGTATGCCGAACAAAATGTAAGTAAGGCTTCTTCTCCCTATGAATTCTATATTGTGCAAAGCGATCGTGGGGCACACCATTTGGATAATGAGCACACGGTCTTCGGAAGGGTCATCGACGGGATGGACGTCGTAGATTCTATAGCAAAGGTCCCTGTAGACGGCAGCGAATGGCCGCTACAGAACATCTACATCGACATGGAAATCATTGAATAGTTACTGCTGCGTGTAATAGGAATAATCCCTCAACACATTTTTAATAAAATCCACTCCTTTTTCCTGCGGAGTCACCTCCAGCAGCTTCGAAACTTTTTCAGATAGATAGTGGATCACCCTGTAATTGCTGCTTTTAAGAGCATTGTAGTAAATGCTTTTGATCTCCTGCACATCTTCGTCTGAAAGCACCGTGACCTGCGAATATACAGGCCGGTAATCTACCGGCAACTCTTCTAAAATGGTACTATCAAGCCCGGTTCGAACTTTTTCTGAGATTACCGTTGTTCCCGCGGCAAGATCTCCCAGTCTTTGGCCTTTACCGTTGATCAGGATTGTGACCACCGCCACACTGCCACTGCTCACGGTGATATCGAGTACCCGAAGCAGCCATCGCACGAGATAATTTGAGAAAGCCGGTTTGGAGCCGTCCATCTTCACTACTCTTAGGTCAAGAGCAGCTTTTCCGGGAGTTCGGCCGTTCCAGAAAATTTCCCAAAGCAAAAAGTACATCAGCAAAGGCAACCCAAGAACCAGCACGTATGCCCATTCGGCCCCACCCTCTAAATTGAGGCTTCCAATAATAAAGGCGGCGACAATAATGTACAACAGCATGATGAGTCCGTCGATGAGATAAGCCAGGATGCGCTCGCCTACTCCTGCAGCATTCTGTGTAATGCTGATATTTTGCGCGGTTTCAATTTGAAAATTATCCATTTAATACGTTTCTTTGAGAACAAACCGTCACAGGAAATGCGCGAGGCTGCTTTCGTCAAACAAAATAAAGCTAAATGGTCAAAATTTGAAAGTGCCTTAGAAAATAACGCCCTTATTTCACCCGATGAACTTTCGGCGCTGTACCTGGAAGTCACAGACCATCTTAGCTATGCCCAAACTTTTTACCCAAAAAGCAATACGCTAAAGTACCTCAATAATCTCGCTTCTCGGGCACATCAAAAGATCTATAAGACCAAAAGGGAATCCAGCAACAGGATTTTGAAGTTCTACACTTCAGGATTTCCGCGGGAATTCTACCGCTATCAAAAACAGCTTTTGCTAGCATTTCTCGTATTTGCTTTGTTCACAGCGGTAGGAGGTTTTTCTGCAGCCACAGATGGCAGCTTTGTAAGATCTATCATGGGCGATGCCTATGTGAACATGACGCTGGAGAACATCAGCAACAATGATCCTATGGCAGTTTATAAACAAGCTAAGGAAATAGACATGTTCCTGGGCATTACCATCAATAACATCAGGGTGGCACTGCTCACCTTTGTCTTTGGAGTACTTTTGGGAGTAGGAACTTTGTACCTGCTCATGCAAAATGCCATTATGCTGGGCTCCTTCCAGTATTTCTTTTATGACCGGGACTTGTTCTGGGATTCGGTAAGAACCATCTGGATCCATGGGAGCATAGAAATTTCGGTAATTATTGTTGCCGCCTGTGCCGGCCTGGTCGTGGGAAAAAGTATTCTTTTTCCCGGCACCTATACCCGTCTGGCTTCTTTTGTGGCCGGGATAAAAGCCGGTCTCAAGATCGTGATGAGCACGATTCCATTCTTTATCATTGCAGGTTTTCTGGAAGGTTTTGTCACCCGCCACACCGAAATGCCCGACTGGCTGGCCATTTTAATTATCATTTCAACTTTTGCAATGATCCTTTTCTATTATGTCTTTTACCCAATTTATTTAAATAAGAAATTACCAAATGTCCCCGAACCTTAAACTCCAGAAACAGCGGGAGCTGGGAGATATCATCAGTGATACCTTTAAATTCATTCGACAAAATTTTAAGCCCCTGGGAAAGTTCATCTTTAATATTACCGGGCCTGTTTTTGTGATCCTCCTGGTTTCAATCGGGTTCTATTCTTACTTGGGAATGGACACCTTTAATGACAATATCTTTAGTGTGGCCAATGAATTGGATCCTACGGCTTACCTGGTCTCATTATTTATCCTGATCGCTGCCCTGCTGGCATTTTACGTACTACTCTACGCCACGGTACTGCATTACATCAAATCTTATGTTGATAATGACGGAATTGTAGTTGACACAGAAGTCTATAGGGGTGTAAAAAGTGATTTTGGAGGCATGTTAGGCCTGCTTATCTTAAGCGCAATAATCGCGGGTGCAGGAACGTTGCTTTGCATCCTGCCCGGGATCTTTCTTTGGGTGCCGCTTTCATTAGCACCTGCACTTATGGTTTTTAGAAGGACCTCTGTGATCGATGCCATTTCAGATAGTTTTGACCTCGTAAAAGACAACTGGTGGGTCACCTTTTTCGCGCTTTTCGTGATGGGGCTGCTGGTTTACATCATAGGAATGGTCTTTCAGTTTCCTTTGATGATCTATTATTTCTTTAAGGCTTTTGTAACAGCCAGGGAAGCCAGTTCTGTTGATCCCTCTTCTTTGTTCGACTGGGTTTACGTGGTGGCGAACGTGATCTCTTCGCTTGTTCAATACCTGTTGTACACGGTGGTGGTGATCTCATCGGCATTGATCTACTATAACCTGGACGAAAAGAAGAATTTTACAGGCTCTTTGAGAACAATATCTAATTTGGGTACTTCAGAAAAAGAATAAATGCGCGTTTTTCTCTTCCTTATCAGCTTTTTATGTGCCGGTTTTATTACTTCGGCTGCGCCGGAAGGCTTTCCCCTTCAGGTTGCTGCACAAGAAGAGGTTTCCGCGCCTGTTCCGCTTAAGTTTGATAAGGAGAAGATCAGCTCGTATAAAGAAGACCCGGCTTTTGATTATACCGAAAAGATCAAGCAAGATAACTGGTGGAGCCGGTTCAAACGTTGGGTGGGCCTGCAGTGGAGCAAATTTTTGCAATGGCTGTTCGGGGATTTCGAAGCCCCTCCCCTGCTCATTTTATTCCTGAAGATATTGCCATACCTGTTGCTGGCTCTGCTCCTGGGGCTGGTGGTCTACCTCTTCTCCAGGTTCAATGCTGCGGCCTATTTTAGCAGCCCACAGGAAAAACCGAAGCTTATCCTGGACGAGGATGAAAAGATCATTAGGAAAAGGGATATAAAAGTACTCATTGAAAGTGCCATTTCCCGCGGAAATTTCCGGCTGGCAGTGCGCTATCATTTCCTCTACATGCTGCAACAGCTTACGCAGCGAGACCTTATTAGCTATGACAGCTCAAAGACAGATGAAGATTATCTCGAGGAACTGCTCCAACCTGAGCTCAAAAACCAGTTTCAAAAACTCAACCGTATTTACGATTTCGTGTGGTACGGCCATTTTGATACCGGCCGGGAAGACTTTGAGAAGATCAGGAAAGACTTTCAAAAAATGCAATTTTTAATCAGTCCTTCGTATGAGCAAAACCTATAAAATAATGCTCGGCCTTCTGGTGCTGTTGCTGGTGCTGCTCACCTACCTGGAGGCGAACGAACCTGAAGACCTCAACTGGTCCCCCAGCTATTCGGCTTATGACAAGATCCCGCTGGGCAGCCTGGTCCTATATGAGGCTTTAAAAGAGCAGGATTTTCCTATTCAAAATGTTGATGTACCGCCATATGAATTCCTGCAGGACAGCACCCACAGCGGCACCTATTTTTTCCTGAATGACGAACTTAATTTTGATGAAGCAGAATTGAACCACCTGCTTTCCTGGATTGCAAAAGGCAATTCTGCCATTCTTATTGCCGAAAACTTCAGCAAAAATCTGCTGGACACCCTACAGCTCAAAACGCAGGTCTCGCTGCCCAAGGAAAGTTTTTCTTCAAAGCCTATGCTGAACCTTTCCGAAGCCGGCCTGGAACGCGACACGGCATTTCTATACGACCGGCAGGCTTATGAACATCATTTTTCCAAATTCGACAGCCTGCAGCAGGAGGTGCTGGGCGTTTCTCAGCTGTATACCGATAGCCTGAAGATCACAGCGCCAAATGCCAACTTCCTGCGGGATTCCATTGGTAAAGGGGCGATCTATGTCAATTCTTTTCCGAAGGCCTTCAGCAATTATTTTATGCTGGCCGAAAAAGAAAATCCCGAATATGCGGCCCGGGCTCTCGCTTATATTACCCCTCAAAAAAGCCTTTTTTGGGACCAGTACTACAAGACCGGTAAAACTTATATTACCTCTCCGCTCTTTGTGCTGCTGAACAATCGCCGCCTCAAATGGGCCTATTATTTCCTGCTCTTCGGAAGCATTTTATTTATCTTTTTTGAAGGCAAACGCAAGCAAAGAAGCATCAAAGTGATTGAGCCTCTAAAGAACCAAAGCTTCCATTTCACGCGAACGGTAGCAGGAATGTTCCTTGAGAGAAAAGACTACAAAGCCATTACTTCAAAAAAGATTGCCCTATTTTTGGAGTACATCAGGGCGAAATACCGACTTTCCACACAGCAGGCAAACGAGCAGTTCTTTGCCCAACTTACAGGAATGAGCGAAAATCCTCCTGAAAAGGTAAAAGAGCTGTGGCAGTATATGTCACGCCTGGAGCAGCAGGAAAATGTTACCAAAGCTGAGCTGCTGGAATTAAATAAAAAGATCACTTCTTTTAAAACCAACAAGAATGGAAACTGAAGAAACCGGAAACGAAGAAATAAAGTTTGAGAACCGCATCCCGCTGGAGGATCTAAAAAATGCCGTGGACGGCCTGAAAGCACAGCTTTCAAAGGTGATCATTGGGCAGGAAGAATTCATCGAGCTGCTCATTGTGGGCCTTTTGGCAGACGGGCATGTGCTTATCGAAGGTGTTCCCGGGCTGGCAAAGACCATTACCGCCAAACTTTTCGCAAAGACCCTGGATACAGATTTCAGCCGAATACAATTCACTCCAGACCTTATGCCGAGTGATGTTTTGGGAACTTCGGTGCTCAACTCGGCTACTTCAGACTTTGAATTCAAGCCCGGTCCCATTTTTTCAAATATCGTGTTGATCGATGAGATCAACCGTGCCCCGGCAAAGACACAGGCGGCCCTGTTTGAGGTGATGGAGGAGCGGCAGATCACCATTGATGGAAAAGAGCATAAAATGCCGCCACCTTTTATGGTCATCGCTACCCAGAATCCTATTGAACAGGAAGGCACCTATGCACTGCCCGAAGCTCAGCTCGACAGGTTCCTTTTCAAGATAAAAGTACAGTATCCAGACCTGGATGAGGAGGTGAAGATCTTACAGTCGCACCACGAAAGAAAAGGGATTGCGCCACAGGCGAAGATCGAAGCCGTCATGACGCCTCAAAGGCTGGAGCAGTTAAGGCAGCAGATCCAGGAGATAAGGATTGAACCAAAATTGCTTAAGTACATTGCCGAGATAGTGACTAAATCAAGGAACCATCCGCATTTATTCCTCGGTGGTTCGCCGCGGGCCTCAATTGCCATAATGAACGCTGCCAAGGCTGTCGCTGCAGTTGATGGCCGTGATTTTGTAATCCCTGAAGATATTCTCAAGGTGCTCTCCCCGGTGCTTGGCCACCGCATCATCCTTTCCCCCGAACGTGAAATGGAAGGCTCCACCCCCGAAAATGTCATTGATATGATCGCCCATTCGGTAGAAATTCCACGATAGTTTGCTGCACTTTCTAAGATCGCTATACCTGCACCAAAGATTCTTTACGACCGTTTTTTTACTGGCCGCGGGATTCCTTTTTTCCTATTGGCTCCCCTGGCTTTACCCCGTGCTTTGGGTACTCGCGATCCTGCTGTTCCTACTGCTTTTAGCCGATATTGTCATGCTTTTTAGCCCCAAGTCCATTTCTGCGGAAAGACTGCTATCCGAAAAATTCTCCAACAGCGATGAAAACCCGGTGGTGATCAACATCAAGAGCAACTATGGCTTTAAGGTCTATACCGAAGTCATAGACGAAATTCCAATTCAGTTCCAAAAAAGGGATTTTTTAAAGGCTTTGGTCATACCTGCAGGACAGCAAATAAATTTCGAATATTTCCTGAAGCCGGTGGACCGCGGCGAATATTTCTTCGGAAATCTTAACATTTTTAGCTCCTCGCCCCTGAAGCTGGCCAAAAAAAGGGACAGGTTTGACCGCTCACAGATGGTGAAGGTTTACCCCTCATTCATCCAGATGAAGAAGTACGACTTTATGGCTATCGACCAAAAGGTCGCTCAACCCGGGCTCAAGAAGATAAGGAAGATCGGCCATACGATGGAATTCGAGCAGATACGCGATTATGTTCCCGGGGACGATGTGCGCAGCATCAACTGGAAAGCTACCGCAAAACAGGGTGGTTTGATGGTGAACCAATACCAGGATGAGCGCTCGCAGCCCGTATTCTCGGTAATCGATACCGGACGTACGATGAAGATGCCCTTCAACGGCTTAAAACTCCTGGATTACGCGGTCAACAGCGCGCTCGCATTTTCCAATATCGCACTCAGGAAAAAGGACAGGGCGGGATTGATCACTTTTTCCAACAAAATAGAAAAGTGGGTTTCGGGCAGCTCCAAAAAAACACACTTGAATCTGCTGCTGGAAACACTGTACAATGTAGACAGCAGATTTTTAGATTCAGATTACGGTTTGCTTTACACCCACCTCAAAAAGAGGCTCCCCCAGCGCAGCCTGCTCCTGCTTTACACCAACTTTGAACATATTAGCGCCCTTCGCCGGCAGCTGCCTTACCTGCAGGCCATTTCCCGCAAACACCTGCTGGTGGTCATCTTCTTTGAAAATACCGAACTGGAATCGCTCATTACCTCTAAAGCCGAAAGCATTCCGCAGATCTTTGACCAAACCATAGCAGAGCAATTTAGTTACGACAAAAAACTTATGGCCCGTGAATTGCAAAAGCACGGCATCCAGAGCATACTCACCAAACCCGAAGATCTTACGGTAAACACCATCAACAAGTACCTGGAGATCAAAAAAAGGGGAATTCTTTAGACCTGTTCATTTGTGGCCATTGAAATTTGGAACCTGAAATTTGGTGCTTGCTGCTTGATATTTAAAATTCGAAATCTGCAACTTGGAACCTGGAACTAATTCAGAGCTTTCTTGTACACCTCAAGCGCCCGTGCCCTGGCAAATTTATGGTCGACCATGGGCTCCATATAGTCCGCTCGAAAATCCTTGATCCAGGTTTTGACGTATTCAAGATCCGGATCAAATTTTTTCAGTTGCGTATCAGGATTAAATATCCTGAAGTAAGGCGCCGAATCACAACCTGTTCCCGCTGCCCATTGCCAGTTCCCATTGTTTGATGCCAGCTCATAGTCCAGCAGTTTTTCGGCAAAATAAGCTTCGCCCCAGCGCCAATCGATCAATAAATGTTTTGTGAGGAAGCCGGCAACAAGCATTCTCACCCGATTGTGCATCCAGCCGCTCTCATTAAGTTGCCGCATTCCTGCATCAACCAAAGGAAAACCGGTCTCCCCCTTGCACCAGCGCTCAAATTCCTGTTCGTTATTGCGCCAGGGAATGCGATCATATTTTCTTCGGAAGTTATGATCCACCACCTCCGGGAAATGATACAGGATCTGCATAAAAAACTCGCGCCAAATGAGTTCGTTTAGCCACACCTCGTTCTGTTGCCTCGCCAGCGCCACCAACTGCCGTACGCTCACCGTTCCAAACCTTAGGTGCACCCCTGCGTAGCTCGTTCCCTCAATTCCCGGCAGGTTCCTGGTCTTGTCATAGTTCTTGATCAATCCCTCGGAAAGATCTGGTTCCGGTACTTTGAAACCCGAAGGCTCAAAGCCTATTTCTTCCAGCGAAAGCAGCTCTTTTTTTGGCATTTTTAAGAGGTGATCCAAAAGATCTTCAGAAGCATACACGGGAATAGATTCCTGCGCCAGCCGCTCTTTCCACTTGTTGGAGTAAGGCGTGAAGACGGTGTAAGGCGTGCCGTCGCTCTTGAGCACCTCCTCCTTTTCGAACATCACCTGGTCCTTGAAAGTATTGAACTTAACGTTTTTTTCCTGCAGCAGTGCTTCTATTTCTTTGTCCCTTGCAATGGCATAAGGTTCGTAGTCGCGGTTGGTAGAAACCTCCTCTACCCGGTTTTCCTTAAGCAGTTCCAAAAATGCCTTTTTTGGAACCCCATGTTTCACTGTTAATGAAGAACCATACTGCTGCAGCTGCTCGTTCAGCTTTTCCAACTGCCGGTAAATGAAGTTTACTCGTTTGTCTTTTTTATCTGAAAGTCTGTCGAGAATATCGCTGTCAAAAATGAAGAAAACGAGCACCGGTTTCCCCGACTGCAAAGCATGGTACAACGCGGCATTGTCGAACAGCCGAAGGTCCCGCCTTAGCCAGCAAACATTTACAGCTTTTTCCATGGAGAGGTTTCGCGATTTTTAAAGCCATGAATTCCGGTGCTTACCAACAAAATTGCGGCTGTAACAAAAGCAGCGATGACCACCGACTGATGTTCTCCCTGGTTTGCTACACCCACGGCAGCCAGACCCCAGGCGCCAACAAGTGCAAATTCCCGCATGTTGCGCGTCCAGGTGATCAAAAGATTTATCGCCCCCGCGACGAGGATCATCACGACCGTCCAAACAACTTCAGAGATCCCGAAGCCGTTCCAACCTTCCGCAGTAAGAAATGCGGCCATATTGGCAATTAGCGCGACTGTGATCCAGCCCGAATAAAAAGTAAAAGGCCACCACAAGAAGGCGATAATAGGTAAAGGTTCATCGTCCAGTTCCAGCCTTCCGCGGAAGATGATCTTGAGCAGGGAGAACAGCAACAGCAGCATGATCACTACAGAAAGGCCTAGGTATTCATTGAGCCAGGCGAAGATCCAGCAAATATTGGCCACACAGGAAATGATGAACCAAATTCCCACTTTTGACACCACATTTTTAGGGCGTTCATGCCCGAACAAAGCGAGGGATTGGTAAATGACAAACCCGAAAAGCGCGAGATAAATGAAGCCCCAGATCGAAAAAGCATAACCGGCCGGTGTGAACAGGTTCTCATATTTGGCTGAAACTGTTGCCATCGTATTGCCATTGATCGTGCCTGTATTGGAGATATAATTCACCGCGACGGTCGCGAGCAGAGCAATAATATTTCCTACAGCAAGTAATTTTTTCATAACATTCGGCTTTTTTTGAGCTTATTGTTCTTCGGAAGGCTTGAAAAATGGGCTTTTCGGGCAAGAATGTATTTGTAGATCAAAAGATTGAGCAGGATGAGTCCTGCCCCGTAAAAGATATCTTCCACAGGCACAGTCAATATCCTAAAACCCATAAATTCCGAAGGATTGTACCACACCACCTGCTCTTCTATTCCGGTACCAGTAAGAATTCCATTGACGATGAAGAACGGCAGCAGGAGAATTCCGTAGATGAAAAAAAACCTGTTGAGCCAGTTTACCTTAAAAACAAAACGCGTCAGCAGCAACAAAATTCCGAAGCTAAAAAAGGTGGAGGCAGTGTAAGCCCTTCCGAAGAAATATGCGCCAGAAGCAAAAAGGAGCAACGCAAGAATCACTGTGAATGAGGTCTCAAAAATGGCATTTTTGAGACCCTTTAAAAAAAGGTCAAGACAGTGAAAAGTAAAGATGCAGGCGTAGGGAATGCAGAAGAAGAAGAGCACCTCCTCCAGCGGCAGGTTGCCAATCTCAATGCCTGTGAGGTATCTTTCATTAAAACCCCACACCCCGAGGCCGGTAAAATACATGTCCCAAATGACGAAAATAAAGCCACTGATGATCACAGCCGGAAAAAAGGCATACCAGGTCTTATAGAATTTCAATTTTGGGTGAAAACTAAACAAGAACGGGATGAGGATCGTGAAAAAATCAACCAGAAGATAAGTATACTGCATCAGGCTCTTCTTTGGTCGCGAAAATATTTCATCGGCACCCAAAGCATTCCAAAGCACTCGCCGTCTTCCTTGTTCAAATGTTTGTGGTGCATCTTATGTGCGCGGCGAATGGCTTTAAAATAGGCATTATCGCTCTTGCGCAGCACTTTGAAGCGCTGGTGGATAAAGATGTCGTGCACGAAAAAGTAGGCCATCCCGTATAGCGTAATGCCCAGCCCAATGAAGAACAGGTAATTGTACCCCGAATTCATGCCAAGGAAAAGGCAAAGAATTCCGGGAATGGCAAAAATTAAGAAAAAGAAGTCGTTATGTTCAAAAAAACCTTCTGTCTGCTTATTATGATGATCCTTGTGCAGCGACCACAGCAGGCCGTGCATGATATATTTATGGGTGAACCACGCCACCCCTTCCATTGCAAGAAAAGCAGCAAGCACAATAAGTATATCAACGATAACAGATTCCATAGATCAATTTTAACTTAAGTTACTGAAAAATTTTCTTTCAGCCCTGCATTTTCAAAAGCCTGTTTTTCATCTCCTCTCTCTCCGCCGGGCTCAAAGCTTTGGCTGCCGTAAGAAATTGCAGGATCATCTTTTTGAGCTCCCGGTCTTTCATAGACTGGAGGTTCAAAAAGAGGAATTTTTTGTCCTGTTCCAGGTTTTCCTTGTAGCCCAAAAAATCTGGTGTTTCAGACTGCACTGAAAACCGAAGAAAACGAATTTCTACATTCTCAGGCTCGGCATCAAGAGCCCTGGCAAAGTCTTTTTTCCCCTTGCTGAAGTGCGACATCTTTGACAGCGGATTGAACACATGTTTGGCCATCATCATTTCTGCCACTGCCTTGTAGCCCAATAGCAAAGCCGAAT
The DNA here is from genome assembly GCA_049687495.1 of Salinimicrobium sp. Lineage (GTDB taxonomy): Bacteria > Bacteroidota > Bacteroidia > Flavobacteriales > Flavobacteriaceae > Salinimicrobium. The sequence continues at coordinate 9,953 of JBAVJB010000036.1, read as the reverse complement.
CTTCATTTTCTTCGGAAAACTCCAGCAATTTTTTAGCCGCCGCTTTATCTTCTGCAGACTGCATGTACAGCTGCCTTACTTCAGAAATGCTTGGCGCCTGAAGTATGCCGCTAAACAAGCTGAGAATTAGAAACAGGTAATGCATTAAACAATTTTCATTTTACATTCCAGCAGGCTGTTCAACATAAGCCCAAATTTCTTGCCGTTGTTGATCCTTATCCTGCCGTCCAGGATGCGCTGTGCCGGCAGCCTTCTTATCTTTTTAAAAAGCGACTGGTAATAAACATAAGCCAGGTAAACCCCGCCCTTTGCGGCAGCCGGCAATCTTTTAATGCCTTCAAGGGCTATTTTAAAGTCCTCTTCAATTTCCTGCTCGATCTGCATTTTTGCTTCCGCAGAAAAATCGGCCATATCAACGCCCGGAAAATAGGTTCTTCCCAGCACATGATAATCGTCCTTAAGATCTCTCAAAAAATTCACCTTTTGAAAGGCAGCACCCAGCTTCATCGCGTAAGGTTTTAATTCAGCAAACATCTCCTTGTCACCTTCAGTAAATATGTGCAGGCACATCAAGCCTACAACTTCGGCAGAACCAAGGATATACTGCTGGTATTTTTCATCTGTATAATCCACTTTTTGAAGATCCATTTCCATACTTTTGAGAAAGGTCTCAATGAGCTCGTGGTCGATCTCATAATCGTGAACTACCTGTTGAAAGGCGTTAAGAACGGGATTGGTGGAGATGCCGCGTTGCAGCGCAAGATAAGTGTCGCGTTTAAATTCGGTTAGCAGCTCTTCCTGCTCATAACCTTCAAAACTGTCGACGATCTCATCGGCAACCCGTACGAACCCATAAACCGAATAGATCGGGTCGCGCAACCGGTCATGCAAAAAATAGATGCCGAGCGAAAAGCTCGTGCTGTAGGAACGAGTGGTAAGGCGGCTCACCTGTACCGAAAGATCATCAAACAGTGACTTCATACTTCTTTTTCTTTAATTCTTTATTAACAAGATCTGCAGCGATCTTTCCTGAAATTAACGATGGCGGCACTCCCGGCCCGGGAACCGTTAGTTGCCCGGCATAGAACAAATTGGACAGTTTTTTGTTCCTGATCTTTGGCTTAAAGATCGCCGTTTGGCTAAGTGTATTTGCCAGCCCATATGCGTTTCCTTTAAAGGAGTTATAGTCATGAACAAAATCGCTCACACAGTAGCTTCTTTTATAGTCGATCCTGTGCCTTATACTGCGGCCAATTTGTTTCTCCAATCGCTTCATCATGATCTGGAAGAATTTTTCCCTCAAAGCTTCATCATCTTTAAGGCCGGGCGCTAAAGGCATCAACAGGAAGAGATTCTCGTGGCCTGCCGGCGCTACAGATTCATCTGTGCGTGAGGGGCAGCAAGCATAGAACAATGGCTTTGACGGCCATTGTGGCTCTTTATAAATTTCTACGGAATGATCAAAAAGGTCTTCATCAAAGAACAGCGTATGGTGCTCCAGCTCCGGTATCCTTTCTGAAAAGCCCAGATAATAGATGAGGCAGGAGGGCGCGAAGGTCTTTTTGCTCCAGTAGCTGTCAGTATAATTTCTGTAAGCTTCCGGAAGCAGTTTCTGCTCTACATGCTCATAATCGGCAGCGCCAACTACGGCGTCAAAAGTGACATTTTCGCCGCCTGTTCTAATTCCGTTTACCTTGCCTGCTTCAGCCAGGATCTGCTCCACCGGCGAATTAAGGTGAATTATCACACCGTTCTTCTCGGCGATCTTCACCATCGCATCTATGACCTTTCCGAAGCCACCTTTAGGATACCAGGTCCCCAATTTAAGGCCGGCGTAATTCATTAGGCTGTAAAGGGCCGGTGTATCCTGCGGCATGGCGCCAAGGAACAGCACCGGGAATTCCATAAGCGCAATAAGCTTGGGATTGCTAAAGAACTTTCGTACATGTTTGCTAAACGATGAAAAAACCTGAAGTCGCAAAGCACCTTTTATAAGGTCAACATTTGCAAATTCTGAAAGTGAGAGCCCCGGCATATAAACCAGGTTCTCCATTCCCTGCTCATATTTATAGCGAGCCTCCTCCATGAAGCGGTCCAGCTTTTCTGCACTGCCTTCTTCCACGCTTTCAAACAGCTGCCTAAGCTCGCCGTAATCTTCGGGAATGCTTAGTTTCTCCCCTTTTTTGAATACGATCTCAAATGAAGGGTCCAGCAGTTGCAACTCATACAGCTGCATCACGTCAAAGCCAAAGTCGCCGAAGAATTTTTCAAAAACATCTGGCATCCAGTACCAGCTGGGGCCCATGTCAAAGGTGTATCCATTCTCGGTGAATAACTGCCGTGCCCGGCCGCCCGCTGTAGCATTTTTCTCGTAAATATGCACCTCGTGACCTGCAGCTCCAAGATATGCCGCGGCACTCAAACCCGAAAAACCGGCTCCTATAATTGCTATTTTTGACATGCTTATTTCTTAGGTATTGACGGTTAATGTTCCCAGCTTTTCCTCCAGGTCATCTGCAGAGAAAAGCCAGTTAATACTGTTATCTTTAGCGGCTTCCTCTTTAAAAGAAGCATTGGCTGCGATCCATACTTTTGTGCCTTCTCCAAGCGATTTTAGCTCTTCCAGGTATTCCTGATGTTTTTCTGAAAAATCTCCATGAACGAGGAACAGCAACAGGTTATCTGCTTTAGTATCGCTTAGTGTGCTTTGCACTGAACCAATGGGAACATTGGGGCCCAGGTAGATCACTTTCTGGCCTTTGCTCCTTAACAGGTAATTTGCGAACAATAATCCCAGCTCGTGAAATTCATTTTCGGGAAGGAAAAGCACCCATGTTTCGTTTTCCTCCTTTGCGAGGGAAAGGGCATCTATGGCCGTAAACAGCTTTTGGCAAAGCAGGTTGGAAATGTAATGCTCCTGGGAAGGCGGCATACTATTGCTCATCCACATAAGGCCAATGCGGTCCAGTAGGGGATAAATGACTTCCTTATATGTATCCTGCAGGCCGAACCGCAACTGGCAATGTGAAAATATCTTGTGGAAATTGAACTCATCATAGGTCATCCCGGCAGAGATCAACTGGCTCACGAAATACTGAAAGTCTGTTTGCTGAATAGCTTCAGCAGCATATTCGTTTACCATTTTAAAGAGTTCTTCATCGCTCATGGCGCACAGCCTGGAAACTTTCTTTCCCGTGTTGGAAAGGCTGACGATATTTAAAAGCCGCCGTAGCTGGTTCCCATCATAGTAGCGTGTATTGCCTTCGCTCCTATGCGGATGAAGCGCCTGGTAACGCTGTTCCCATATACGTATGGTATGAGCCTTTATACCCGAGAACTGAGCTAGCTGAGAAATAGAGAACTGATCCATTGTTTAAAAATTATGTTGTAAATTTAAACATAAAAAGTATGATGGTTTGTTAAATTCGAACTAATTTTGCGATGAAATGTATAACAGGCTATTCTTCAAAAATTTACAACTTATTTCAAGATAGGAATTTTTGAGAATCATCTTTATTAGAAATCTGCATTGAAGAAAATTTGTAAAAATCTTAACAGGCCATAGGCCGCTGCCCAAGACTAACAGAATGAGTATCTTTGAAATTCAGCAAGACAAGATGAAGCACACGAACAAAACAACATTGATGAAAGGCATCAAATTTCTGGCAGGCGCACTCCCACTCTCTTTTATAGGACCAGTTGTGCTCTTTAGTTCCTTGAAGAATCAGGAACATCCCTTCTTTATTCCCATTCTCATTTTTGCCATATTAGCTATGGCTGCTGCGGTATTTCTTATGTTCAAAGGAATAGCCACGGTAATGAAAGCCCTGTTCGATTAGCTGTTCCATCCCTTCCAAAAATTCTCTTCGGATTTGAAAAAATTGATCTTTGTCCTGCTTTTGATATTTCCGCTTTTGATACAGGCACAGGAGAGCTTTGTGCTGCATGGCAGTATCAAAGATGCCGAAAATAACGAGACCCTTGGCGGGGTAAATGTACTGTTCCCAGAGTTGAATACCGGGACGGTCACCAACTCCTATGGCTTTTATTCCATAAAACTTCCCGCCGGCCGACATCGGGTACAGCTCTCCTATTTAGGCTATGGTGGTTTATCGGAAATACTGAACATTCAAAAAGACAGCATCGTGAATTTTGAGCTGCGACAGGCTTCTGAAACCCTTGAGGAGGTCGTACTCACACGGGATCCTGAAAGGCTTAGGATCTCCCGGCCCGAAATGAGCGTAAACAGACTGGAGATATCCACCATTCAGCAGATGCCTGTGGTCTTTGGAGAAGTAGACGTAGTTAAATCTTTGCTGCTGTTACCAGGGGTTTCCAATGCCGGCGAGGCATCTTCGGGGTTCAATGTTCGCGGAGGTGCTGCCGATCAAAACCTGATCCTGTTAGATGAGGCCACAATCTATAACGCAAGTCACCTGTTTGGCCTTTTCTCGGTCTTTAATCCAGATGCCATAAAGAACTTAAAACTGTACAAGGGAGGCATTCCGGCAGAATATGGCGGCAGGGTCTCCTCTGTACTGGATATATATCAAAAGGACGGGAACAGCAATAAGTTCGAGGCAAACGGCGGCATTGGGCTTATTTCCAGCAGGCTGCTTGCCCAGGGACCTCTGGTCAAGGACAGGAGTTCTTTTCTCATTGGCGCCCGCAGTTCTTATGCGCACCTGTTCCTCAAATTCACAGACAATCCTAACTCGGCTTACTTTTACGACCTCAATACCAAGATCAACTACAGGCTCAATGAAGACGACAGGTTGCTTTTTTCGGGTTACTTCGGAAGAGATGTGTTCAACATCAACGAAAGCTTTAAGAACACCTACGGAAACGCGGTTTTCAACCTGAGGTGGAACCACGTGCTTAAGGACAATATCTTCAGCAACCTTTCCCTCATCTACAGCGATTATTATTACGGGCTCACGCTGGACTTCGTAGGTTTTAACTGGAACAGCGGGATCAAAAATGTCAATTTAAAGTACGATATCGAACACTTTATCAACCAGGATCTCAGCCTGGATTACGGGTTGCAAACCACCTGGTATGAATTCAATCCGGGTGAGATAGAGCCCAATTCAGAAAGTTCGGGCATTATTCCTGCGGAACTTATCAAGAAGTATGCTTTAGAAACGGCAGTTTATCTTTCGGGAGAGCAACAAATTTCCGAAGCATTTTCCGCAGAACTCGGCCTGCGACTGAGCAACTTCTCAAGGCTGGGGCAGGATGAGCTGAATCTTTATACAAATGAACAGCCGGTGCTCTACAATGAAAGATTCGGGATCTATGAAAAAGCAGCACCCACAGGAACTAAGGCCCTTAGTCATTCAAAAGTGGAACGTTCATTTTGGAATCTGGAGCCAAGGCTTAGCCTGGCTTACACATTTTCCGAAGAGCAGTCGGTTAAGCTGAGTTACAACAGGATGACCCAATACCTGCACCTTATTACCAACACCAGCTCGCCTACTCCTTTAGATGTTTGGGCGCCCAGCGGCCGCTATATTGAACCACAGCTACTGGACCAGGTGGCTGCAGGTTATTACCAAAGTTTCTCAGACCAGAAATACACCCTGGAGCTTGAAAGCTTTTACAAGATCCTGAAGAACAGGATAGATTATATAGACGGGGCAGATCTTATCGCGAACAATGCCATAGAACAGGTGGTCCTGCCGGGAAAAGGCCGGGCGTACGGAATGGAACTTCTGGTAAAAAAGAACACCGGAAGAATAACCGGCTGGCTGGCTTACACCCTTAGCCGCTCTGAACAAAGAACTCCCGGTAGAACTGCAGCTGAACCGGGCATCAATAACTCCAGGTGGTATCCAACACCCTACGATAAGCTGCATGACCTATCAATTACCGGATCTTATGAGCTCAACAAAAAATGGAGCTTCAATGCCAATTTCATCTTTCAAACGGGCTTGCCCACCACCTATCCTAAAGGCCAGTACAGTTTTGAAAACCTGACCATCCCGGTGTATTCTGACAGGAACAGCAACAGGTTGCCTGCCTATCACCGCCTGGACCTTTCGGCTACACTTACACCCGGAAAAAGGGAAAACCGCAGCTGGGAATCTTCCTGGAACTTTGGGATCTATAATGTCTATAACCGAAAAAATTCGGCTTCGATGAGTTTCAGAAAAAATGAAGATTCCGGGGTCAATGAGGCGGTAAGACTGTCGATCTTTGGAATAGTACCCTCTGTAACTTATAATTTTAAATTTTAGCAAAAATGAAGGTCTCAAAAATGCTTTTTTTGATGTTGGTTTTCGGAAGCTTCTTTTCCTGCGAGGACGTGGTAGATGTGGAGCTGGAGGAAGCTGAGCCACGGCTTGTAATAGAAGCGTCGCTGTTATGGGATATAGATGATGCCGAAAGTGAACAATATGTAGTTTTGACCACCACTGCGCCTTTTTTTGACGATGAGATTCCGGCTGCCAAAGGAGCATCGGTTTCAGTGTTTGATGAAACAGGAAACGAATATCTTTTTGAAGAAACAGAGGACGGGATATTTAAAAATGACAAAATAGACCCTGTTTTAAATTCCGACTACAGATTGCACATCAATTACCAGGGAGAAGTTTACGAGGCTACCGAACAATTTATACCCACCCCGGAAATCCTTTATGTAGAGCAGGAAAACAATGGCGGGTTTACCGGAGATGATATTGAGCTTAAGATCTTCTACCAAGATCCCGGGGGAATGGAGAACTACTACCTGTTCCGGTTTTTCGAAAAAAATCTCAGCCTGCAGATCTATGACGACAGGTTTACAGATGGGAGCCGCAATTTTGCTTACTATTCTGCTGAAGATCTGGAATCGGGAGATCAGGTTGGCCTTGAGATACAGGGCATTTCTGAAGGTTTCTATGAATACATGTATATTCTGCGCAGTCAGGCGGGCAGCAGTAACGGTGGGCCTTTTCAAACTCAGCCCACCACCGTTAGAGGAAATATTGTGAATATCACCAATCCTGAAAATTTTGCCTTTGGATATTTCAGGCTTTCAGCTACAGATTTCATGTCCTACACTGTAGAATAGGTTCTCAAAAATGGCAAAAAAAGCCATTCTTATTCTCTTCCTCTCTTTCTTCGGAAGGCTTGTCTTCTTTTAACATTTTAAAGGTCTCTTATCATTCATCCCTTCTTAAGACCTGCTAAAGCCCGGTTAAAGCCTGTTAAAACCTTGAGCAGCAGCAGGGGTTTTTTTGTAACTTCAGGTTCAGTTTGTCAAAAATAAGTTTCAAAAGCACATCTTTTCGAAGCTTCAAACAAGAAGATTATGAAGAAAAAATTACCTGTGCTCTTGCTGTTAGCACTTGCAGTACAAGCCTGTGTTACAGTCGCACCTAACATCGAAAAAGGATTTAGAGATACTCCAGAAGGTTACGCTACAGAACCCGCAATACCACTGGGAGTAGCAACTAATGAGACCACTTCACAACAGCTGGGATTCGCGAAAAATCAAGGTCAGGCCGCCGAAGAGGCGCTGCATTATCTTATCAATAATGCTGAAGGAGCCGAAATGTCTGCAGGCCCTTACCAGATAGGTTTTGTTGTGGAACAAGCAAAAGACTGGTACGAAGTAGAGAATGGCAGCGATAGTTTCAATACTGCAGACGGAAATGTTTTTCTAAGCGTGGCTGTAAGAGATGGATATGACGGAAGGATCGTGCCCGGCCTTGAGGTAAAAGCTCAGCTTCTTAGACCAGACAGCACAATAGTAGCTGAACAACCATTGCCTTACGGAATTCATCCTTTATTGAACCGGTACGGCGCAAATTTTAAAATTCCCGAAAGTGGTAAGTACATCGTCAAGATCGAAGTGGAACCTGCACAATTCTGGCGGCATGATCCAATCAATGGTGACCGCTATTCAGGAAAAGCAGTTGCGGTCTTTGATCAAAGGCAGTTTTCTTTGACCAACCTAAAAGAGCCTGAAAATGCTGCAAATGAAGAAGAATGGATGCCTTTAGCTAAGGCTCAGGGCAGCGCAATTAAACGAGCAGTTGACGGTATGATCGCCAAAACCGCAATGGACGGGGAGCAGATCACATACGGACCATATTTGCTCACCTATGCCGTAGAATATGCCGAAGGTTACTGGCGCTACAAAAATGGCAAATTACTGTACAATATTAAGGTAGAGCAGAGCGCTGAAAAGAATGCCCACGTAGAAGTAGCGGTTTTTGACGCCTTGACCGGCAGAATGATCCCGGGATTCGATGTAGAAACCACATTTTTGAAAGGCAATGAACAAGTAGCTTCGGTCGCCCCAACCATGATGTGGCATCCCTGGCTCTATCATTATGGCAATAACTTCAGGGTTCCAAAAAAGGGAAAATATGAGCTGCACGTAAAAACTTCTCCTCCGCATGTAAGGCGTTACGGCGAGGAATTCGGCAAAAAATATGGAGAAAGTATAGAGCAGATCTTCACTGATGTAGACGTGCAAACCGGACAGAAATAATAAAATTAAGAGGAATGAGAAATTTTACATCTACAATATTTATTACAGTTTTTTTGACACTGCTTTCCTTTTCTGCAAAAGCTCAATACTATAGAGTTTATGGTTGGGAAACACCAAAAAGGGGGTGGGTGGAATTAACAGTGTTCAACAAAGGCGTTTTGAACAGCGATCTGGAGTTTGAACGCAATGGTCAAAGCTATAGCAAAGATGGACTCTGGCTCCATTCAGCCGAAGTAGAATATGGCGTCACAGGCAGATTTGCTGTGGGTTTGTATGGAGATTTTAGAAACGCTTCAGAAGCTGATCTGGCTTTTTACCGTTTTAGAGCCGTCGCCCGCTATTCTTTCTTTAGTAAATTCTCCAGGTTCTTCAATCCTGCCTTATACCTGGAGTATTATATTCCTTCAAAAAATGTCCCGGAATCTTCGGAAGTTGAGATGCGGCTTATCCTTCAAAAAGATCTTGGAGATTTTCGCCTGAAATTGAATCCGGCTATAAGCATGGATACCTCGGGTGAAGAGGTCAAGGAAGGCCTCAATGCAAATTTCTTCGGCGGAATTTACTGGAGAAGGTTCTATCTGGTGCAGCCGGGGGTGGAATACTACGGAAGATACGGGCAATTACGCGATATGCCTCCTGCCAAAGAACAGGAGCAGGTACTTTTTGGAACATTGAACTTTAACCTGTTTAGAGGATTTCAATGGCAGCTGGCTGCGGGGACAGGTATGACCTCAGGAAGTGATAACTTTATCTTTAAAAGCATTCTCGTCTATGAATTTGGAACTATCAGACCATCCAGGCAGAGCTTATAGGAACATCTGAAGCCTTTTGATCGTTCTTCTCCTCTCTGAGGAGGGGTGGATTCGAGGACAGACGGAGACGGGGTGAGCTTGGGAGCAGGATTTTTGTTCCAAGGTTCCACTTCTGAATAAGGATTTTGGAAAGAATACCCACCCCGTCTTACGGCCACCCCTCCCTTACAAGGAGGGGAGCTAAATTCGGATTCCACACTAAAATTTACCCCATAAAAAAACCCTTCATCAAATTCATGATGAAGGGTTTAAAAAAAAGGCGGCGACATACTCTCCCACTGGATGCAGTACCATCTGCGCTAACGGGCTTAACTTCTCTGTTCGGAATGGGAAGAGGTGAGCCCCGTTGCTATAACCACCTTAGATCGTTAGTATGCAGTGTTCAGTGATCAGTTGGCAGTTAAAGCCCCGGTCACTTACTAGATGTCATACCTAATGAGTTGACATATATGGAAAATAAAAATTAAGAAAACACCTTGAGCAGTATATTTAAGCTTTAGGTTGTTCCTCCCGACCCTTGCGGGTCGGGAAGTGCACTAAGCTATACGGATTATTAGTATCACTCGGCTATGACATTGCTGCCTTTACACCTGTGACCTATCAACGTGGTGGTCTCCCACGATCCTTTAAAGAAATCTCATCTTGTGGTGGGTTTCGCG
>JBAVJB010000035.1:0-3353 GCA_049687495.1 Salinimicrobium sp. | reverse complement strand
ACAACAAGGGCAGCACAATCACCCGGCCCGAGATCGCCAACGCCGATCCCGTGGAAGTTCCCGCGCAGAACGGCCTCAAAAAAGCCTATTTTTCGGCAGGTTGTTTCTGGTGTGTTGAGGCCGTTTTCGAAAGCGTCAAGGGCGTGAAAGAAGCTGTTTCGGGTTATGCAGGCGGCCACACAAAAAATCCCACTTATGAGCAAAGCAACACCGGCCGCACCGGGCATGCAGAATCTGTCGAGGTGATCTATGATCCGCGGGTGGTGGATTTCAGTACTCTTGTAGATGTTTATTTCGGCTCGATGGATCCCACTCAAAAGAATGGACAGGGACCTGATATTGGTTCGCAATACCGCTCGCTTATCTTTTTTCAGAATGAGGAGCAAAAAAAGATCATCGAGCAGAAGATCGAGGAGCTGCAGCAAAATTACAGCAAACCTATTGCGGTGGAAGTGTTGCCTTTTCAGAAATTCTGGAAAGCCGAAGCTTACCACCAAAACTACGAGCGCAATCACCCGAACGACCCTTACATCAGGAAGGTATCCATTCCCAGGATCAACAGGTTCAAAAAGAAATTCCCCGAATTGCTGAAGGAGAACAGCCATTGAAGTAATTATGCTTTTCTTTGTGAAAAGCTGAGGCATGAATATCACTACCGAAAATGTTTTGCTGGTCGGCTCGCTGCTGCTGCTCATCAGCATCCTGGCGGGAAAAACCTCCTACAGGTTCGGGGTACCTACGCTTATACTTTTCCTGAGCGTTGGAATGCTGGCGGGTTCTGAAGGCATTGGAAAAATACATTTTGACGATCCGCAACTTGCACAGTTTATAGGAATTGTCTCACTGAATTTCATACTCTTCTCGGGAGGACTGGACACCAACTGGCGCAGCATCAAAACTGTGCTCTGGCACGGGATCTCCCTTTCCACTCTTGGAGTACTTTTCACGGCTGTTTCTCTGGGCACCTTCGTCTGGGCGATCACAGATTTCAGCATTTTTGAAGCGCTGTTATTAGGTTCCATCGTATCCTCGACCGATGCTGCCGCGGTATTTTCCATTTTGCGTTCAAAAAATATGGCTTTAAAAGCCAACATCAGGCCCACTCTCGAATTAGAAAGTGGGAGTAACGACCCTATGGCTTATTTTCTCACCATCGCCTTTCTTGGACTGGTGGTACACCAGGACCAAAGCCTGTGGTCCATCGTGCCGCTCTTCCTGCAACAGATCCTTATTGGTGCTGCTCTAGGCTTTATCTTCGGAAAACTGAGCGAGCTGGTGATCAACAGGATCACGCTTGATTTTGAAGGGCTGTATCCGGTATTAGCCATCGCCCTTATGTTCGTGACCTTTTCGGCTACAGACCGGCTTGGCGGAAACGGCTTTCTGGCGGTATACCTCAGTGGAGTTTACCTGGGAAATCAGGACCTCATCCACAAACGAACCGTGATGCGCTTTTTTGACGGACTCGCCTGGCTGATGCAGATCGTACTTTTCTTAACCCTGGGACTTCTTGTTTACCCGAGCGATATTGTCCCCATTCTTGGTCTGGGAATCCTTATATCGGGATTTTTGATCCTAATCGCCCGGCCTGTCGGGGTCTGGCTGAGTTTAGCTCCTTTTAAGATGAAAACCCGCAGGCGCTGGTATATTTCCTGGGTAGGGTTGCGTGGTGCCGTGCCAATCGTGTTTGCGACTTATCCTCTACTCGCAGGTATTGAGAAGGCTCACATGATCTTCAATATCGTCTTTTTTGTTTCCCTTACCTCGGTACTCATCCAGGGCACAACCCTTTCGGCTGTAGCAAGGTGGCTGCACGTTGCCCTTCCAAAAAAGGTAAAAAAGAAGTCTCCTGTAGACACTTTTCTTTCTGAAGGCAGTAAATCGCTCATAAGGGAAATTCACATTCCTAAAGACAATTTCTCTATCGGAAAAAGGATCGTTGATCTGCACTTCCCCCGGAATGCGATCATCGCGATGATCTCCCGGGATGGAAAATTCCTCACTCCCAATGGAGCTACAGAAATTCAGGAAGATGATACGCTTATCGTGCTGATGGAAAATCAGGAGAACGTGGAGGCGGTATATCATAGTTTGCATTTAGATCATGAGGAGGTAGTTGAGGATTGAAGTGTTCAGTGTTCAGTGCTCAATGCGCATTGATCTTTGACCACTAGCTCTTCTGAAACGTCTTTGCAAGCGAAACGCAGTGGAGCGTGGCAATCTCATCTTCGGAAAAAGGAACTTTCTATTTCAGAACCGGCTTCAACTATTAGCCGCTATCGCGGCGGATCAGCCTGACAACGGGATTCATACAACCCCTGCTCCCCTAAAGGGGAAGGAGACAGAATCCAGCTTTAGAACGTCTTTGCGAGCGAAACGCAGTGGAGCGTGGAAATCTCATCTTCGGAAAAAGGAACTTTTTTTTCAAAACCGGCTTCGACTATTAGCCGCTATCGCGGCGGATCAGCCTGACAATGATGAATTGCGGAAAAGGCAAGAACAAGGCTCTTTTTAAACCTCAGCAGATTGCTTCATCCGCGAACAGCGGATTCGCAAAGACGGGGAAAGAAATTTTACAGCAACTTAAAGCCTTACAACCTTCAACCTGCAACCTGCAAGGTGGACCAAGGCTACTGTTTCAGGAAAGCAAGCATTTTCTCTTCTACTTCTTCAGAATCCCAGTTTTGAGAAATACCGGGTATTTGCATCACCGCATCCATGATACGTGCCTGCCGGTCGCCTTCCTTTAAAGCTTCGGCATAGGAATTATCTGAAAAGGTCACCCTTGAATAGGCCGGTTTCCATAATTCCGGGTGTTTTTCGGCAAAAGCCTTTTCGATCTTCTTCCGCAGCAGGAAAGATGGATCGGCGGTTTTGCTGCTCATTTCGATGAAATTACGGTAGCTGAGTTCAGCAATGGCATCAGCATCTGGTTTGCGTTTTTCCTGAAAGATCCTAAAGATGCTTTCCCAGTCATCGCCGAATTCGGCTTCCAGTTTTCCGAGGAATGAAATGTCCTCAAATCCTGCATTCATGCCCTGTCCGTAAAACGGAACAATAGCATGGGCGGCATCGCCAATAAGCGCGATTTTATCGTTGTAGGTCCACGGGAAGCATTTTACTGTGACCAATGCACTGGTTGGGTTTTTGAAGAAATCCCGGGTGAGATTAGAGATCTCATCATGAATATCGGGAAAATGTTTGCTGAAAAATTCTTCCGCAGCCTTTTCGGTAGTAATGTTTTCAAAAGAATGCTCACCTTCAAAAGGCAGAAAAAGCGTACAGGTAAAACTGCCGTCCAGGTTAGGCATCGCGATAAGCATAAATTTGCCGCGAGGCCAGATGTGAAAAGA
>JBAVJB010000034.1:0-43728 GCA_049687495.1 Salinimicrobium sp. | reverse complement strand
AAAGCTGCCGCCGAAAAGGGCTGGCTGGACCACGATGCAGTGATGCTGGAGCAGCTTTTGGCTATTAAAAGGGCCGGGGCAAAAATGATTGCAAGCTACTTTGCAAAAGACGCTGTTAAATTGCTTTAGCAGCAGCAGAGGCAATACTTTTTCTGCGTAATTTTATCGGGTGAAAGAACACCTAAATTTTTCAGGTAAATTCCTGCTCCTGTTGCTGATGTTGATTGGCCTGGGCGGGAATTTATCTTTTGGTGCCTCTGCGGAATTCAGGCCGCTTCACAAAACTTCGGAAAAGAATTTTCACGCAGTACAGCCGGTAGTGGCTCTTTGTAAGGAAAATAATTTCCGCGAATTTCCTGAACCTTCTGAAGATCTCTTCTTCGGAAATCTTTCTGCAAACTTTCAAGAAACCGTTTCTTTAGCCGAAGAGGCAACACGGCAGCTTTTAGCCTTTGGCTTTAAACGGGACCTGCGTACAGAAATTTCAAGGCAGATCTTCCCTACCCACTTCTTTTTGTGAGGCTGGTCGTGAATTCTCACGAACCTTCCGCATCAGCATAAGCTAAAAAAATTCTAAAACCTCACTTAAAAGATTTTACTACAATGGATACAGCATCCACCCTAATGGGGCTTGGCCTATTATTCGTTTTCATGGCCCCAATCGGTTACCTCCTGGCCGACCAATCAATTCAGGAAAAGAAGCGAAAAAAAGCCATTTTAGAGACCGCAGCGAAACTGCAGCTCAACCTTACAGAACATGATTTTTTACCCGACCTCTCCCTCGGGCTTGACGAGCAGGCGCAAAAGTTGCTGCTTGTTTACTTCGGAAAAAAGAAAAAGCCTGAGGTGATCGACCTGAAAGAGCTGGTTGTTTGCTTACTGGGAAAAAAGTACCAGGATGACAAGATCTCTTCGGCTATTGATGATGTGCGAGAGGTGCATTTGCGCCTGGATCAAAAAAAAGCTTCAGAAATAGTCATTTTTTATTCTGAAGACGCCCATCCTGTGACCGAAAAGGAAATGCGCATGCAAATGGCTCAAAAATGGCAGGATCTTATTCTGGAAAAGATGAAATAAGCCATTTTTCTCATTTTTCAAAAAGGAGCAGTTTTGCTCCTTTTTTGTTTTTACGCAGCTTCTTCAACCCCTGCTATCACTGACTTTATAAGGAAATCTCTTACTAGAAGAAGCTGCTTTTCAAAAGAGCAAATCCTCTCGAATGACCTGTAAAATAAGGGGGTTTAAGAATCATTTAGGTTTGCTTTAATACAATTTCACAACCTCCTCTTGTACCTTTGGAAGGAACGGCTAAACAATTTTTGATGCCGTTTTTTTTCCTCCTGTTCCCAGGATGGAAAAAATCAGCCATTCAATAATCTTTCCCGAATTGGGAAAAAAGGTGAAAAAAGAGCAGCGTATTGATGAACACTGATGGTTCTACAAAATTAGCGATTGTGACGGGCGGCAGCAGCGGCATTGGCCATGCCATTGCGAAAAAGCTTCGGCAGCAGGAGATCACTGTGGTGGTCGCAGATAAGGCAGAACCATCTGGTCTTGAGAAGGACCTCATCTTCAGGAAATGCGACGTGACCTCTTCCGAAGACATCAACAGCCTTTATGCCTGGGTGCATGATAACTACGGCACCCCAGATTACCTGGTGCTCAATGCGGGCCAGGGAATTCAGGAAAAGCTCACAGAAGGTGATCCCGAGAAATGGCAAAAAGTGATGAACACCAATCTTATGGGCCCTTTGCGGTTCATTAGGTCTTTTACTCCAGATATGCTGCAGCGCAAGAGCGGAAACGTGATTTTTATCTCTTCTGTCTCGGCAAACCAGCCCCATCCCTACGGAGGCATTTATGCAGCCTCAAAGACAGCACTTGAAGTCATTGCCGAAACGCTTCGGCTTGAAACTCTCCCCCATCTCAACGTCACTGTCGTAAGCCCCGGAATTGTAAAAACGAATTTTTTTGAGCATCAAATCTCAGGAAACAATGACATAGAAGAAATGGGCATGGGCCATCTTTCCGCAGAGGAGATCGCCGATGACGTGCTCTACGCGATAAACAAGAAAAAAGGAAGCAGTATCAACAAGATAGTAACTAGGCCGACTTTACAAACTTTCTAACCAACCAAAACAATAACCAATGCAGAAAAAAGTCTTAATAACCGGAGGCGCAGGATTCATTGGCTCCCATCTTGCCGACGAGCTAATTGAAAAAGGCTACAGCGTGCGCGCCCTGGACAATCTTTCAGAACAGGTGCATGGCAAAGATGCCAAACGGCCCGATTATTTAAATCCGCAGGTAGAATTGCAAATAGGTGATGTGAGAGATCCTGAAGCGGTGAATCAAGCCCTGGAAGGAGTTGACGCCGTTTTTCACTTCGCTGCAATGGTTGGCGTTGGTCAAAGCATGTACCAGATCAAAGATTATACAGATGTCAATAATGTAGGAACTGCCGTCCTCATGGAAGCGCTAATGGACAAACCTGTTGACAAGCTTGTCGTGGCTTCAAGTATGAGCATTTATGGCGAAGGTCTTTACCTCGATGAAGAAGGCAAAAAACGAATGGAGTGCGAGAGAAAACTAGCCGACCTGAAAAAGGGAAAATGGGAAATGTTCGATGAGAACGGAAAGATCCTTGAACCCGTGGCTACTTCGGAAACCAAAAAACCTAATCTTTCCTCTGTTTACGCCCTTTCCAAATACGACCAGGAAAGGTTGAGTCTAATCAGCGGGAAAGCCTATAATATTCCCACCACGGCACTAAGGTTCTTTAATGTTTATGGAACAAGGCAGGCCCTTTCCAACCCCTACACAGGAGTGCTTGCGATTTTTGCCAGCCGACTGTTGAATAATAATCCGCCGCTCATTTTTGAGGATGGAAACCAGAAACGGGATTTTATTCACGTAAAAGATGTCGCCCGTGCCTGCCGACTGGCTATGGAAACTCCTGAAGCTGATGGTGAAGTGTTCAACATAGGCAGCGGTAACAACTATACCATTAGAGAGATCGCCGATAAACTGGCTGAAGTAATGGGCAAAAAGGAACTGAAAGCCGAGATCACCGGAAAATATCGCGTAGGTGACATTCGCCACTGCTTTGCAGACCGGTCAAAATCCAAGGAAATATTAGGATTTGAACCTCAGGTAAAATTTGAAGATGGCCTGTTCGAGCTGGCCGAGTGGCTAAAAACGCAGATTGCCACAGATAGTGTGGACCAGGCAAGCAAAGAACTTTCTTCAAGAGGATTAACCGTCTAAACCAAAAAAGCTATGAAAATATCAGATAAAAAACCATTAGCAACCGTTGGAATCCTGGAGTGGTTCAGGCCCGGGGAGTATGACGAGGTCAAAAACACCATTGCCGACCTCAAGAAACTCGGAATAAAACACCTGAGAACCGGCATCTCCTGGGCAGACTGGTATGTAGATGGTACTGAAGAATGGTACGACTGGCTTTTTGCAGAACTCGACAAACATGTGGAGATCCTGCCTTGTTTCCTCTACACTCCGCCCTCTATAGGCGAAATGGAAAAAACTTCGGCGCCGCCCAAAGATCTTAAGGCTTACGCTGATTTTCTTGACACCATGATCAATAAATACGGGCAGTATTTTGAATGGGTCGAACTTTGGAACGAGCCTAACAATAAGATAGAATACGACTATACCCTCGATTATTCCTGGAACAAATTCGCCGGCATGATAGGAATGGCGGCTCACTGGGCAAAAGAGAAGGGAAAAAAGACACTTTTGGGAGGTATGAGCCCCATCGATCCTAATTGGCTGCAGATGATGATCGAACAGGGCGTGCTTGAGAATATCGATGCTGTAGGAATCCACGGTTTCCCACATGTTTTTGACCAGCAATGGAAAGGCTGGGACGTGAATATCAAAGCAGTTCGGGAAGTATTGCAAGCAGCAGGATATGAAAAAGAGATCTGGATCTCTGAAGCAGGTTTTTCCACCTGGCAAAAAGACGAAGTCAAGCAGTACCGCGAATTTGCTGAAGTCATGAAAGCCGATGCTGACCGCATCTACTGGTATTCCCTCAATGATCTGAACCCGAAAAATTCCACGGTAGGTGGATTTCACCTGGATGAGCGTGAATATTACTTCGGAATGAAATCTACTGACGGAACTCCTAAGTTACTTTATAAGCTGCTGGAAAGAGAACGTGTAGAAAATATTCAGAAGCATGATTATATCAACAAACGCTACAAGATCGAGGAAGAAGAAAAATACACTTTAATAACCGGAGGTGCCGGCTTCATTGGTACTAACCTCGCATCCCGCTTCCTTTCCGAAGGAAAAAGGGTGATGATCTATGACAGCCTTTTCCGGGACGGTGTAGAAGAGAACCTGAAATGGATGCAGGAGGAGTACGGTGATAAATTGATCATCCAGATCTCAAACATCAACGAAACCCGCATTTTACAGCAGTGCGTGAATAATGCCGAGGCAGTTTTCCATCTCTGCGCGCAGGTGGCGGTGACCTCATCGGTAGAAAACCCGACCCATGATTTTAACGTGAACCTCAACGGCACTTTCCACCTGCTGGAGGCGATAAGAAAATCTCCGCACCAACCGCCATTACTGTTCACTTCGACGAATAAAGTCTACGGAAACCTGCAGGATGTGAAGATGCAGGAGAACGGCAGCAGGTTCTATCCTGCCGACCGAAAAATGAAGAAATACGGGATCAATGAGAAGATCCCGCTGGATTTCCACAGTCCGTACGGCTGTTCAAAAGGTGCGGCAGACCAATATATCCTTGACTATTCCAGAACTTATGGCTTAAAAACCTGTGTTTTCAGAATGAGCTGTATCTATGGTCCGCATCAATTCGGAACTGAGGATCAGGGATGGGTAGCACATTTCCTGATCAGCGCACTCGAAGATAAACCCATCACCATCTACGGAAATGGGAAACAGGTAAGGGACATTCTTTACGTGGAAGATCTCGTCAATGCTTTTGTGCTTGCTCACAAGAACATCGACAAACTCGCCGGTGAAGTTTTCAATATTGGCGGCGGACCTGCCAATACGGTAAGCCTGCTCGAGATCCTGGACATCATCAAGGAAAAAGCCGATAAGAAGATGGACGTGAGTTTTGAGGACTGGCGAACGGGAGATCAATTCTACTATGTCTCCAATACTTCAAAATTCCAGGAAGCCACAGGCTGGGAGCCAAAATACTCTGTTGAAGAAGGGGTTGAAAACCTGCTGCGCTGGCTTTGCGAGAACAGAAATATCGAACTGCCAGCTAATTTAAAATCTAAAAAAGCGATCGCTATATGACAAAATCCAATACGCTGCAGGAAATGCCACCTGCATCTAAGGACGCCGCCACTTACCAGGCTGCGGTTTTAGAAGCCCCTCAAAAAGTCATTTTAAAGGATGGAGAATTACCTGAGCCTAAAGAAGGTGAAGTACGCATCAAGCTGGAAGGCTCGGGCGTTTGCGCTTCAAATATTCCGGTTTGGGAAGGCCGCGACTGGTTTGATTATCCTATTTCTCCCGGAGAACCCGGCCACGAAGGCTGGGGCGTGATAGACGCTGTAGGCGAAGGTGTCAAAAATCTAAAAATAGGCGACCGTGTTACCGCGCTTACCTATAATGCTTACGCCACTCATGACATTGCCAAAAAGGAAAGTGTTGTGAAATTGCCCGCTTTTCTTGACGGAAAAGCTTTTCCCGGAGAACCTCTGGGCTGCGCGATGAACATCTTTAAGAGAAGTGATATTCAAAAAGGCCAAAAAGTAGCTATTGTTGGGAGTGGTTTCCTCGGAAGCCTGCTCGTGCAGCTCGCAAAAGCCGAAGGCGCTGAAGTGATCGCGATTTCCCGAAGAGATTTTTCTTTGGAAACTGCCGAAAAAGCAGGTGCCAACCACCTAATCAAGATGGACGATCACTACAAGATCATCGAAAAAGTAAAAGAATTGACTAACGGCAACTTCTGCGAACGCGTGATAGAATGTACCGGAAAAGAATGGCCGCTTAATCTATCGATAGAACTCACCGGAGAACGCGGAAAATTGATCGTCGCCGGATTTCACCAGGATGGCATGCGCAGTTTAAATGTGCAGATGCTCAACTGGCGCGGCATTGACATGATCAGTGCTCATGAGCGCGACCCGCAGAAGTATATCGACGGAATCGAAGATGCTATTAAGGCTGTGGAAGAAGGAAAAATGGATCCTTTCCCGCTGTTCACCCATACCTTTTCTCTTGATGAAATGGACAAAGCTTATGAACACCTCACCGGCAGGCCCGATGGTTTTGTAAAAGCACTTGTTTTAACCAACTAACCCAAAATGATCGCAACACAACCAACTAAAAAAGAATTAAAACTCGGCTTCATCGGCGTCGGCTGGATTGGTCGCAACCGCATGGAAGCCATTCTTAATAATACTTCGGCCACTGCGGCTGCCATTGCTGAACCTTCCGAAGAAAATGCTACGGAAGCAAAAAAGTCTGCCAAAAATGCCATTTTTGAGACCTCACCTGAAGCACTTTATTCCGACGAAAATCTCGACGGAATTGTCATTGCCACTCCCAGCGCGATGCACGCACAACAGAGCATTGAGGCACTAAATTCCGGAAAGGCGGTCTTTTGCCAAAAGCCTCTCGGAAGAACTGCCGAAGAGGTGAAAAATGTAGTTTCTGCTTCAGAAAAAGCAGATAAACTACTCGCGGTCGATCTTTCTTATCGCTACACCAAAGCCTTTAAAGCGGTTTACGACCTCATCAAAAATGGGGAAATTGGAGACGTTTATGCCGTTGATCTGGTTTTTCACAACGCCTACGGGCCCGACAAGGAATGGTTTTACGACATCAAAAGATCGGGTGGCGGTTGTGTAATGGACCTCGGAATTCATCTTGTGGATATGGCGCTGTGGACTTTGGACTTTCCGAAGATCAAAGATGTGCGCAGCCATTTGTTCCATAAAGGCCAAAAACTGGACTCTTTTGAGGAGCACGTGGAGGATTTTGCCAGTGTGGCAATGACTTCAGAAAAAGAACAGGTCATTAACCTGGAATGTAGCTGGCATGTTTCCGCAGGGAAAGACGCCGTGATAGAAGCTAAGTTCTACGGCACCAAAGGAGGTGCCGCCTTTAAGAATGTCAATGGCTCCTTCTACGACTTTACAGCCGAAAAATACCACGGCACACAAACCGAAACATTGGTCACTCCGCCCGATGAATGGAGCGGCCGTGCAGGTGTGGTGTGGGTGGAAAACCTGCTCGAAAATGACAGTTTTGACAAAGATTCCGCAGAAGAATTTATAAAAACCGCTGAAATAATTGACCGCATCTATGGAAGGTAAAAAAATGAAAATATTAATGACCACCGATACGGTGGGCGGCGTTTGGGTGTATTCGCTGGAACTCTGCAGGGCCCTTGAAAAATATGGCGTGCAGGTGCACCTGGCGGCAATGGGCGGCTGGCCTTCGCCGGCACAGCAGGTGGAAGTCGAAAAAATGCCCAATGTGCTACTTTATAAAAGCGATTACAAACTGGAGTGGATGAAAGATCCATGGGAAGATGTGGAGCAATCCCGAAAATGGATCAACAGCATTTACCACACCGTGCAGCCCGATATCGTGCATTTCAACAATTATGCGCACGTGGACGAGGAATGGAAAGCGCCGGTGATCACCGTTTTTCATTCCTGCGTGCAAACCTGGTGGCAAGCGGTAAAGGGCAAAGAAGCTCCTGACGAATGGGATCAATATACGCAAACGGTAAAGGATTCGCTGGAAACTTCAGACGTGGTGGTGACTCCCACCAAAGCCATACTCGAAAAAGCCAGAAATACACACCAATTTTCTTCAGCTACAAAAGTGATCTACAACGGCCGCAGGATAAATGCTTCGGAAGAAGTTGAAAAAGAAAATTTCATCCTTTGCATGGGCAGAATGTGGGATGAGGCCAAGAACCTGCCGTTGCTTTCGGGAATTGCCAAAAAACTGCCCTGGCCGGTTTACGTGGCCGGCGACGCAGTCAATCCCGATACCGGAAAAGAATGCAGTGTGGAAAATGTGAAATTCCTGGGAAAATTATCTCCCGAAGAAGTGCAGCAGTGGATGCAGCGGGCAAAGATCTTCGTGAGCCCAACAAAATATGAACCTTTCGGACTGGCCATTCTGGAAGCTGCCGGAAATGGATGTGCCCTTGTTCTGAGCGAGATCGAGACCTTGAAAGAACTCTGGCAGGAAGCCGCGCTCTTCTTTGATCCCGAAGATGAGGCCGAAGCTGAAAAAACAGTGATGAGACTGCTCGAAAATGAGAATTTTTTAAAGGAATTGGCTGAAAAAGCCCAAAAACGTGCAGCAGATTTTTCCGCAGAAAAAATGGGAGAAGATTATCACGAGTTGTACAAGCAAATCATTAAAAGAGAACATAAAGCCATCAGCGTATGAAAATTGTGATGTTTTATCACTCCTTATATTCCGACTGGAATCATGGCAATGCCCATTTTTTGAGGGGAATTGTCAAAGAGCTTCAAAAGCGGGGGCATGATGTGGATGTGTATGAGCCGGAGGGAGGCTGGAGCCTGAAAAATCTCGTGAAAGACCACGGGGCAGAGCGGCTGGATGAATTCCGGCAGTATTACCCGTCACTGAATCCGCAGTTTTACAATCCTGATAAAAAGCTGAACTACCAGCACATTTTTGGAGAGGCAGACCTGGTGATCGTCCACGAATGGAATGAGCCGGAGCTTATCAAAGAGATTGGCGCACAAAAAGACAACTTCAACTTTAAGCTGCTTTTCCACGATACTCATCACCGTGCAGTTTCCGACGAAAAGAGCATGTCAAAATTTGATTTTTCGAACTACGACGGCGCGCTGGTCTTTGGCGATGTGATACGGAAGATCTATGAGGAAAAAGACTGGGTGGACAAGGTCTGGACCTGGCATGAAGCCGCCGATGCCGATTTTTTCAAGCCCGACAGAGATCATGAAAAAGAAGGTGATCTAGTGTGGATTGGCAATTGGGGCGATGATGAACGTACCGAAGAATTGATGGAGTACCTCATAGAACCCGTAAAAGAACTCGGAATAAAAGCAAAAGTTTACGGCGTGCGTTACCCCGATGAAGCCAAAGAAGCATTGAAAGAAGCGGGTATCGAATACGGCGGCTGGCTGCCAAACTACAAGGTGCCCGAAGTTTTCGCAAAATATAAAGTAACTGTGCATGTGCCGCGACGGCCTTATGTTCAAATGTTGCCGGGGATCCCTACTATCCGGCCTTTTGAAGCTATGTCCTGCGGAATACCGCTCATCTGCTCGCCCTGGGACGATGCCGAAAATTTGTTCACTCCGGGTGAAGACTTCCTGGTGGCGAAGGACGGCAACGACATGGGCTATAAGATCGCCGAAGTGCTGAAGAGTCCGCATTTGGCGCAGAGCCTTTCTCAAAATGGCAGAAAGACCATCCTCGACCGGCATACCTGTGCACACCGGGTGAACCTGCTGGAAATGATCCTGCAGGAGCTGGAAATCCCGGATGAGAAAATATTTCCTATTCAGAACAAAAGTTTGGAAGCATGAAAAAAGACCTGAAAATTGCCTTTTTTGGCTCCAGTATTGTTTCAGCCTATTGGAACGGCGCCGCCACCTACTACCGCGGTATCGTAAAGGCGTTACATAAAATGGGCCATGAAGTCACATTTTACGAACCCGATATTTACGAACGGCAAAAACATCGCGACATTGAAGATCCTGATTATTGTAAGGTCGTCGTTTATCCCGAAGATCAAGTCACCCTGCGTGGACTTCTAAGAGAAGCTTCGGAAGCTGATGTCATCATAAAAGCCAGCGGCGTGGGTGCTTTTGATGACTTTCTGGAAGACGCAGTTACCCAACTCAAAAAGGACGACAACCTGATCATTTTCTGGGACGTTGACGCGCCCGCGACCTTAGATCGAATAGAATCTGATCCTTCAGATCCTTTTAACGCGCTTGTGCCAAAATATGATTTCGTACTCACCTATGGCGGTGGCCAGCCTGTGATCGATGCATACGAGCGCAACGGTGCGAAGAGATGTATTCCCATTTACAATGCTTTAGATACAGATACGCATCATCCGGTAGATCCCAAGGAAAAATTTGAAGCTACTTTGGCATTTTTGGGTAACCGCCTACCGGACCGCGAGAAACGTGTAGAAGAATTTTTTATCGAGCCCGCCAAAAATCTTCCGAAGGAGAAATTCATTCTCGGCGGAAGTGGCTGGGGAGATAAACCACTGCCCGAAAATATTGACTATGTCGGCCATGTGTACACCAAAGACCACAACGCCTTCAACTGTACGCCGCGTGCTGTTTTGAACATTAGCCGGGACAGTATGGCGAAGTATGGCTTCTCCCCTGCCACCCGCGTTTTTGAAGCTGCCGGAGCCGGCGCCTGCTTAATTACCGACTACTGGAAAGGCATCGAAACCTTTTTTGAACCCGGTAAGGAGATCCTGGTGGCCAAAAGCGGTAAAGAAGTAGAAAAGATCCTTTCGGGATTAACTCCTGAAAAAGCTAAGGCCATTGGCGAAGCAGCCTACAAAAAAGTTTTGGCAGAACACACGTATGAGCATCGTGCCGAACTCTTGGAGAGCGTGATCTCCGAAAAGCTCAAACAACCGGTAGAACAAAAAAATTAGGCTATGAAATTTGTGATCATTGGACTTTCGGTAACCTCTTCCTGGGGCAACGGCCACGCCACGACTTATCGCGGACTATTGAAAGAGCTCCAGGCTCTGGGCCATGACATTCTCTTTTTGGAAAAAGATGTACCATGGTATTCCGGAAACCGCGATATGCCAAACCCGGACTGCTGCAGGCTCGGTTTGTACAAAACAAATGAAGAACTGTACAACGATTACAAAACTGAAGTCGAAGAGGCAGATGTGGTCATTGTAGGCTCCTATGTGCAGCAGGGAGTGGAAGTCGGCAATTGGGCGCTTGACACAGCCAAAGGGGTGACTGCTTTTTACGATATTGATACGCCGGTGACGCTGGCAAAGCTGGAGAAAAAGGACTTTGAATATCTCACCCCTGAACTTATCTCCAAATACGACCTTTATTTGTCATTTTCGGGAGGGCCAATTCTGGATCACCTAGAGCAGCATTACGGCTCTCCGGCTGCAAGGGCGCTGTATTGTTCAGTTGATCCCGATCTTTATTTTCCTGAAGACAAGCCTAAGAAATGGCAGATGGGCTATTTAGGCACTTATAGCACAGACCGGCAGCCAACCGTGCAGGAGTTGTTGAACAAGCCGGCTGCTGAATTTCCGCTGAAAAAATTTGTAGTCGCGGGTCCGCAATATCCTGAAGATTTTAAATGGACCAAAAATGTAGAAAGAATAGAGCATCTTCCCCCGGCTCAGCATCGGGATTTCTATAACTCGCAGAATTTCACGCTGAACGTAACCCGTGAAGACATGATCAAAGCCGGTTATTCCCCCAGCGTCCGACTTTTTGAAGCCGCCGCCTGTGGCGTGCCGATCATTTCAGATTACTGGGACGGCATCGGCAGCATCTTTGAGCTGAATAAAGAGATCCTCATCGCACATTCCGCAGAAGATGTTTGGGATTATTTCATGAGCATTTCCGAGGAACAGAGAAGAGAAATAGGTGAAAATGCACGGCAAAAAGTGCTGAAGAAACACACCGCGAGAGCGCGGGCAAAAGAACTGGAAAAATATGTGAGGGAAGTGATGCAGCCTTCCGAAAAAGTTTAAAAACAAAGATTTATGTCCACTGAAGCAGAAGTAAAAGAATTAGCACCATGGTTTCACAACATCCACCTGCCTGACGGCACTCAAACCGCGCCAGATCATTTCCTGGGCGATTTCCCGGCTTTTAAATGGAACAACATCAAAGATTCCATTCCAGAGGACCTCAGCGGTTGGAAAGTGCTTGATATTGGCTGCAACGCCGGATTTTATTCCATAGAACTCGCAAAACGCGGCGCTGATGTTTTGGGGATCGACCTGGATGAGCATTATTTAAAACAGGCGCGATGGACTGCTGGGAAATTTGGGCTTGACGATAAACTCCGTTTCAAGCAGATGCAGGTGTATGACCTGGCCCATACTGAAGAGCAATTTGACCTGGTGTGGTTCATGGGCGTTTTCTACCATTTGCGCTACCCTATGCTTGCGATGGACATACTCACTCAAAAAGTGAAAAAAATGATGGTGTTCCAAACGCTGTCACTCCCCGGAAAAGAGGAAATGGGCATTCCCGAAGACGTGGAATTCCACCGCCGGGAGATCATGAAGAACGATGCCTGGCCAAAAATGGCATTTATCGAGAACAAACTGGCGGGTGATCCCACAAACTGGTGGGCGCCGAACCATCAGGGAATTCTTTCCATGCTGCGCAGTTGTGGCTTTAAAGTAAATTCCATGCCCGAAGACGAAACTTATGTAGCCGAAAAAGATGCTTCGCTGCACTCGAGCCTGGACACGTGGAATTATTCGGAATATCTTTCTGCGGTTGGGAAGGACTGGAAAGAAGAAGCCAAAAAGAAGACGAAAAAATAGCTTTTTTGGAAGGTAAAAAAAAGAAAGAGCGCGAATAATCGCGCTCCTGTTCCCAAACCTACAAGGTCTTTTTTGGACCTTGTAGGTTTTCTTTTTCTTATTTAGACCTCCAAGTTTAGACCTACAAGGTTTTGGAAACCTTGCAGGTCTTTGTAATTTTTTTCGAACCTACGAGGTTTTGAAAACCTCGCAGGTCTGGATTCTATCTCACAGGTTCTATTTCAAAATTTTGAGGCGGAGTGGCACCCAGTAAATTCTCCACAAAATAATCCCAACGGCGGCGCATCATGTAGTAGCTGTCTGCCCCATAACCGTGGCGGGCATTTGGGAAAATGATGAGGTCGAAATCTTTGTTGGCCTTGATAAGTGCATCCACAACCAGATAGGTGTTGTAAGGCGGCACGTTATCATCGAGTCCGCCGTGGGCGAGCAGGAGTTTTCCCTGCAGGTTTTCGGCAAAGTTCTGGTTGGCCTGTTGCTCATAATTATCACCATCACCATTTTCAGTAGGCAGCAGCAAACCTACATACCGCTCTCCCCAGTCATCCTCGTAGTTCCTGTTGTCGTGGTTTCCTGATTCTGAAATTCCCACTTTGTAAAATTCGGGATATTTAAACATGGCTGCTGCTGCCGCATAGCCACCTCCCGAATGTCCCCAGATCCCAACTCTGTCGAGATCCATATAAGGTCTTTCAGCGGCCAGTTCTTTGATGCCGGCCATTTGATCTTCCAAGGTATTTCCCGAAATGTCGCCGTAGCAGGCATCATGAAATGCCTTAGAACGCCCCGGATTACAGGTCCCGTCGATCACGACCACGATGAAGCCTAATTCGGCTAAAGCCTGGTGGTCACTGCGGGAAGGATAAAAAGAACGAGGTCCTACTCCCCCGCCCTGGGGACCGGGATACACATAGTTCACGATCGGGTATTTTTTTGATTCATCTAAAGTCGTTGGGGTGAATAACAACCCGTGAAGATCCCAACGGCCGTTAGCCGATTTTACAGTAATATTCTCAGGTGCCTGCCAGCCCATGGCTTCAAGCCGGGTAATATCTGCCTCCTCTAAAGTGGCAATTTTTTTGCCTTTTTTGTTCCGCAGTACAGCGACCGGCGGTGTTGAAGGCGTGGAATAACTGTCCACGAAATAGTCGCCTTCAGGAGCAAGAGAAACATTGTGGTTGGCATTTTCGGGAGTAAGTAGTTTAAGATTTTTTCCGCTGAAATCGATTCGGTAAAGGTTTGCAAAATAAGGATCCTGGCCTTCTTCCTTGCCTTGAGCTTCAAAATACAGCACCCGGTCTTTCTCATCCACCTTCAGCAATTGAGTTACCACAAAATCTCCTTGGGTGATCTGGTTTTTCAGCTTTCCGGTCTTTGCATCGTATAAGTAAAGATGCCCCCAATCATCCCTTTCAGAATACCAGATGATCTCATTGCTCTTTGGCAGATATCTCCAGTTGATGCTGCCCTGCCCCGATTCGTACTGCGTAGGCACGCTTTCCTCAAAAACCTCTCTCACTTCCCCGGTTTCTGCATCGGCGATACGCAGTTTGGCTACCTTATGGTCTCTTGAACTGGAAACGAAAGCCAGTTTGGTCGCGTCTTCATTCCAGTAGTTATCGTCAAAATTTCCGGAACAGGAAATATCGTCGCACAAAGTGCCGCGTCGAGGATCTGCCGGCACGTTAAGTTTTGTCACTTTTTGATCTTCAACGTTAATAATCACCCGCTCGATCTGGATCACTTTTTCATCTCCCGGAATGGGATATTTCCATTGTTGAAGGTTTGGCGCACCCGATTTTGTCTCGACCAGGTACATGTCGCTCACATGTCGCTGATCCTGCTGAAAAGTCGCAATCTTTTTGGAGTTGGGTGACCACAAGATGATCGGGCGGTCACTTTTTCTCCAGCCGGCGTTATCTGTCGCATAGCCATAGTTTTCCACTCCGTCTGTGGTTAGTTGTGTCTCTTCTCCGGTTTCGAGATTTCGCATCCACAGATTCCAGTCGCGAATGAAGGCAACTTTCTTTTTATCGGGAGAAAGAACCTCATCCCGTGAAACTTCAGGAGTAATTTCTTCAGAAACTGAAGCCTGCTCAAAAAGCTCATTTTTGGAACCTGCCGTAATACGTTTTCCATTCCTTGCATTGACAAGTACATATTCACTGCCTTCCGCAGTAGAAATTCTGTACCAGAAGCGGCCGTCTTCCAGCCATTGCGGCCGCACATTGGCACGGTCCATAAGTGGATAGGTGTTGAAACTCAGGAATTTCACGGCATGTTCGTATTCTTTTGCCGTCACCTCTTTTGGTGCATAATTCTGCGCCTGTAGGTTGCTTCCGAAGAAACACACCAGCAAAAAGGATAAAAAGACTTTTTTCATTTTAAGTTTTTTAGTGTAGAAGATGGCCCAAGATAAACATTTCAGCTGTTTTAACAGAATGTCCCGTGCGCAGGTCGGTTTTCCGCAAAGAATTAGTATATTCAATTGAATTCAAATGATTTTTGATGGCCTTACTGCTCATTTACGCCTTCATTTCCATCTTTTTCTCTTTTTTATGCTCAGTCCTTGAGGCGGCGTTTCTCAGTATTACGCCTTCCTTTATTCAGCTGAAGTCTAAAGAAGGAAAAAATTACGCCCGAACTTTAGCGCGTTTTAAGCAGGATGTTGATGAACCGCTCATCGCCATCCTCACCATCAACACGGTTGCCCACACGGTTGGCGCCATTTTGGTGGGCGTGCAGGCAGAAAGGATCTTTGGCGACGGCGACAATGTCGTAGGAATTGTTTCGGCTTTAATGACGGTGGCTATTCTGGTGCTTTCTGAAATTATTCCAAAGACCATTGGGGCGACCTACTGGAAACACCTGGGAGGGTTTACGGCCCAAACCCTGAAGTTATTCGTCTTTCCGCTGAAGTATAGCGGGATTCTATGGTTGATGAAGCTTACCACAAGACTTATCGGGAAATCTGCCCACGTGAACAGCATGAGCAGGGAAGAATTTATGGCGATCACCGATGTAGCCGAGGAGGAAGGCGTGTTCGAAGGCCAGGAAAAGACGGTGATCAAGAACATGCTCGTCTTCAAAAAAGTGCTGGCAAAAGATGTGATGACGCCTTTTTCTGTAGTGGTTTCTGAAGATGAGGAGACCAGCATTGAGAAATTTCACCGGGAACACAAAAACCTCATTTTCTCCCGAATTCCGCTTTTTCAGAAGCGTTCAGGAAATATCAGCGGCTTTGTGCTCAAGGATGATGTGCTGGAGGAAATAGTCAATGGCGAGGGTTCCAAAGCTTTGAAGGCGCTAAAAAGGGAGATCCATATCACTTCTGAAGACACTCCCATTCCCGAACTTTTTGATAAATTCATCGCCCAGAGGAATCACCTCGCGATGGTCGCCGATCAATACGGGAATACTATTGGCCTGGTCACGATGGAAGATATCATCGAGACCCTGCTGGGGCTGGAGATCATGGATGAGAGCGATAGCATTGAAGACATGCAGGTGCTGGCCAGGAAAAACTGGAAAAAGCGGGCCGAAAAGCTGGGCCTGCTCCAAAGAGAAGACAATGAATAAAGCCATTTTTGAGACCCCGTTGGGAACTGCTTTGATAGAAGGTGACGAAAAAGGAATTTCCCGCCTGAGCATATTGGACGAAGAGGTTGAAATTTCTTCGGAAGTACCAGCAGAACTATCTGAAGCAGTAAAACAGCTGCAGGAATATTTTGAAGGAAAGCGACAGGTTTTTCAGCTGAAGTTGAATCCTTCGGGAACAGAATTTCAAAAACAGGTATGGAAACTGTTGGAGCAAATTCCATACGGCAGCAGCTGTTCCTACATGGACCTGGCTAAAACTTATGGCGACCCTAAAGCTATTAGGGCAATAGCATCGGCTAATGGTAAAAACCCATTGTGGGTCCTGGTGCCATGTCACCGGGTGATTGGCAGTGACGGCTCCCTTACCGGGTATGCCGGCGGCCTGTGGCGCAAAAAATGGCTGCTGGAACACGAGCAACCGGTCAAACAACAAACATTATTCAGCTAAATATGAAAGGTCTCAAAAAAGGCATTTTTGGAAGCCTGCTTTTCCTGGCTCTTGCCGTCGCCCTCATCTACATCTTTGACTACGACTACATTTTCAAAGGCATCAGCAGCATGTATCTTACCGGCCACACCACCGCCTATATTGAAGATTACACCCAGTTTCCCAACCGCGAGATAGAAGCTCCTGCCCAACCTCAGCCCTGGCCGCTTCACGAAGGGTACAATGGCGTAAAAGCCACACGCCGACTTAAGAAAGAGAACCGAAAAATGGGTACCGTGGCTTTTTTGATCATTAAAAATGACAGCATTTGGTATGAGCATTATGCCAACGGCTACGGAAAAGATTCCCGTACCAACTCGTTTTCCATGGCAAAAAGCGTGGTGGCAGCCATGCTTGGAAAAGCCATTTTTGAAGGGAAAATAAAAAGCCTCGAGCAACCGGTAGCCGACTTTTTCCCGCAGTTCGATCCTGCTTTAACGGTTGGTGACCTTGCTTCAATGGCTTCGGGGCTCAACTGGAATGAGAGCTATTATAACCCTTTTTCGACAACGGTTCGTGCTTATCTCGACGATGAATTGCGGGAGCAGATCCTTTCCCTGGAAGTGGTGGAGCAGCCAGGGCAGGAGTTCAAATACCTCAGCGGAAATATCGAACTGCTGGGCATGGTCCTGGAAAAAGCTACGGGAACAACACTTTCAGATTACCTGAGCCAAAGCTTCTGGAAACCTATGGGCATGCGGGAAGATGCGCTGTGGCAGCTGGATAGCGAAGAGAATGGCATTGAAAAAGCCTACTGCTGCATCGCCTCCAACGCAAGGGATTTTTCTAAATTCGGGAAACTTTACAAAGACTTCGGAAAATGGAATGGCAGGCAGCTATTGGATTCGGCTTATGTAGCAAGATCTATCCGTCCCAGATTTGAAGCCTCTCCGCATTACGGCTACGGAATTTGGCTGGTGAACTTCCGCGGAAAAGAGGTTTTCTACCTACGCGGCATTTTGGGCCAGTACGTTATTGTCATCCCTGAAGATGATCTCATCATCACCAGGCTGGGTGAAAAGGCCGGCGAAACGCCCGAAGGTGAAGAGCATTCAAATGATCTTTTTGTTTATCTTGAGGAGGTGTATAAAATGCTTCAGAAATGATCAAAAAAATAGCGCTGCGCAACCTGCTTTTCCTCGACATTGAAACGGTGCCCGAAAATGCCACTTTTGAAGAGCTTTCCGAAGAGAAGAAAAAACTCTGGGAGCTAAAGACGGCATACCAGAGAAAAGAGGAACACACGCCCGAAGATTTCTACGAACGCGCAGGCATTTGGGCAGAATTTGGTAAGATCATCTGTATTTCTGTGGGTTATTTTGCCATACAGGGCGACAGTCGCAGCTTTAGGATGAAAACCTTTCACGGCGAGGAAAAACAAATTCTGGAGGAGTTCAAGGAGCTGCTGGAAGATCATTTTGGGAAACCGCAGCACCTCCTCTGCGCCCACAACGGGAAGGAATTTGATTTCCCGTACATCGCCCGCAGAATGCTCATCCACGACATCGAGCTGCCAAACAAATTAAATCTCTTCGGAAAAAAACCATGGGAAGTGCCGCACCTGGACACGCTTGAACTGTGGAAGTTCGGGGATTATAAGCATTATACTTCTCTAAGACTATTGTGCAATGTCCTCAACATTCCTTCGCCTAAAGACGATATTGAAGGTTGCGAGGTGAGAACAGTTTTCTACGACAATAATGATCTCCCAAGAATTGTTTCCTACTGTGAAAAGGATGTGCTGGCCATCGCGCAGGTCGTACTTAAGCTTAGGCAGGAGCCTTTACTCGAGGAAGAGGAGATCTGTTTGATTTAACATATAGTGTCAAAATCCTGATAATCATATGTTAGAACTGCAGCAGCTTCTTATTATTTTACTATATTTAAGTTAGACAGGGCCTAATAAGCTCTTTTTTTAGCCACATTTTTGGCTATTATCAACCGCAACATTAACCAAAAACACCAATTATGTATTTATACGTGGAACAGTGGAATGTCACTCAAAAATGGATGGACCTTTCTAAAGAAGAAAGACGCGACTACATGAACAAAGTTGAAGGCGCGATCAGGGAAATGGAAGGTGCCGGCGTTGAAAACCTTGGATGGGCTATGAACGACGAGCATACGCCATATCGAAGTGATTACCGCTATATGGCTCTTTGGAAGATCCCTTCTCTTGATATCGTGAAAAACTTTGAAAAAGGTATTGAAGAAGCCCACTGGCATAAATATTTTAGCCAGGTGAATTCAAGAGGAAAGATCCTGCCTCTTAAAGATGCCATAGACTTCCTGGTGAACCTGGAAGAGCATTCCACTTCGATATTGGAATAGGAATAATTAAAAAAGACCTACAAGGTTTGCAAATCCTTGTAGGTCTATGATTAAATTTACAGCTGCATTTCAGGAATGTCGCCTTCAACGACAAGAGTTCCCTCTGTAGCTTTTTTTATTTCCTCTACACTTACTCCAGGGGCTCTTTCTAACAGCTTAAAGCCTTTGTCGGTTACCTCAAGTACGGCAAGATTGGTCACGATCTTGGTCACACAACCTACTCCGGTCAGAGGAAGCGTACATCTTTTTAAAAGTTTAGATTCGCCTGCACGATTTGTGTGCATCATTGCCACAATGATATTTTCGGCACTGGCGACCAGGTCCATCGCACCACCCATTCCCTTCACCATTTTTCCAGGAATTTTCCAGTTCGCAATATCCCCGTTTTCGGCTACTTCCATGGCTCCAAGAATAGTAAGGTCAACGTGCTGCCCGCGAATCATCCCGAAGCTCATAGCCGAGTCAAAAAAGCTTGCTCCCGGCAGAGCGGTTATCGTTTGTTTTCCGGCGTTTATAAGGTCCGCGTCTTCTTCCCCTTCAAAAGGAAAAGGGCCCATGCCTAAGATCCCGTTCTCACTTTGAAATTCTACCTGAATGTCATCCCTCACGAAGTTGGCTACCAAAGTAGGAATCCCAATCCCTAAATTGACATAGTAGCCGTCCTTTACTTCTTTTGCAATTCGCTTTGCTATTCCGTTTTTGTCGAGCATGATCTATTGTTTTGGTCTGACGGTTCGTTGTTCAATTCGTTTCTCGTAATTTTTTCCCTGAAAGATGCGCTGCACGAATATTCCCGGAATGTGGATCTGGTTAGGGTCGAGTTCTCCGGCCTTTACCAGCTCTTCCACCTCAACAACAGTAACCGTCGCTGCACCACACATTAAGGGATTGAAGTTGCGGGAGGTACCCTTGAAAATGAGGTTTCCGGCCTCATCTCCTTTCCAGGCTTTAACAAAAGCGAAATCGGCTTTATAGGCTTCTTCCAAAACATAGTGCTTTCCGTTGAATTCGCGTGTTTCTTTGCCTTCAGCCACCTCGGTACCGTAACCGGCCGGAGTATAAATAGCGGGAAATCCCTGCTGGGCCGCCTGGCATTTTGCCGCCAAAGTTCCCTGTGGCGTAAGTTCAACTTCCAGTTCTCCGCTAAGCATTTGGCGCTCAAATTCAGCATTCTCCCCCACGTAAGAAGAGATCATCTTATCGATTTGTTTCTTTTGAAGTAAGAGTCCGAGGCCAAAATCATCGACCCCGGCATTATTTGAAATACAGGTAAGATTCTTCAGGTTAAGACGAACCAGTTCAGAAATCGCATTTTCGGGTATACCGCACAATCCAAAGCCGCCAAGCATAAAGGTCATGCCATCATGCACCCCTTCAAGGGCTTCAGAAACGCTCCCCACAGTTTTCTTGATCATTGTTAGTTGTTTTATTCCGAAAAATACGAAAATAAAGTCCCTATCACAATGCTTTTAGAGCTCTGCTTACGAATTCGGCAATAAAACAGCTAAAGTTTAGAAATCAAGCTCATCGGGAAGCACATCACCTTCTTCTTCTCCATTTTTTCCGTAGGTATCACAGTCAATGGCGATAGAAAGCTCTTCGGGTTTCTCGAAATCTCCTTTTGAAATGTTGAGATCATCATCTGCATAGACCTTTTTCATGTACATCCCCCAAATAGGCAATGCCATGGTAGCTCCCTGCCCGTATGCGATTCCGGGAAAATGCACCGCACGGTCATCTGCCCCTACCCAAACACCGGTCACGAGGTTGGGCACCATACCCATGAACCAACCATCACTCTGGTTTTGAGTAGTACCGGTCTTACCGGCTATAGGATTATCAAAGTTGTATGGATAACCGGTCACTGCACGTTCATAAAGCTCTGAACCTTTGGCCCAGGTGCCGCGCAACCTTTGTCCCGAACCAAACCTGGTCACCCCTTCCATCAAGTTTACGGTCACATAAGCAGCTTCTTTGCTCAAGACATCACGGGTTGCAGGAACATGCTGGTAAAGTATGGTTCCGTTCTTATCCTCGATCCTGGTCACGATCACCGGCTTCACGTAAACACCTTCATTCACGAAGGCGCTATAAGCTGAAACCATCTCGAACACGCTGAGATCGGCTGTACCCAAAGCGATAGAAGGAACTGAGGGTATATTTTCAGTATCAATTCCGAGTTTATCCACAAGATCAATCACCGGCTCCGGCCCCACCCGGTCAATCAACCTGGCAGTTACGGTGTTGATAGATTCTGCAAGCCCTTCTTTCAAAGTGACCATTCCGGAGTAAACATCATCGCCACTACCGCTGTTTCTTGGTGTCCAGTCGTTCTGGTTGTTGTGTTTTCCGGCTTCAATGGTGTACAAGCTCTTAGGAAGCGTGTCACAAGGCGAAAGGTGGAGCTGATCTATCGCAGTCGCGTAAACGAACGGCTTAAAGGTAGAGCCTACCTGTCTTTTTCCCTGTTTTACGTGGTCGTATTTAAAATGTTTAAAGTCGATTCCTCCAACCCAGGCTTTTACTTCTCCTGTTTGCGGGGTCATGGACATCATTCCCGACTGCAAAAATGATTTGTAGTAGATGATCGAGTCCCGCGGCGTCATCACGGTATCTTTTACCCCATTCCAGGTGAAGACTTCCATTTCGGTCTTCTTTCCGAAGGAATCAAGGATCTCTTTATCAGATTTTCCCTGGTTCCTCATGATCCTCCAGCGCTCGCTGCGGTGCATTGCATTCCTGACAAGGTCATTCACCTCATCCTGGTCAATATCCCTGAAAGGTGCTGTTTTGTTGTATTTGTTCTGCCTGTCAAATTCCTTCTGCAGGTTGGCAATATGTTTAGCCACGGCTTCTTCGGCATATTCCTGCATGCGTGAATCTATGCTGGTATAGACTTTTAAACCGTCGCGGTAAATGTTGTACTCGGTGCCGTCAGGTTTTGGATTTTTCTTTATCCAGTCCTGCAGAAAGCCTTGTAGATAAGCTCTAAAATAAGTCGCTATACCTTCGTCATGCCCTTGCGGAGAAAAATCGATCTTCATGGGTAGTTGCTGCAAGGAATCTTTCTCTTGTTCGGTGATATAATCGTTCACCTCCATCTGGCTTATCACCACGTTACGCCGTGCAAGCGCATTATCCCTGAACTTCTCTTTATTAGGGTTGTATAAAATGGGGTTTTTGAGCATGGCTACCAACACGGCAGCTTCCTCAATTTTTAGGTCTTTTGGCTCTTTGTCAAAATAAATCTTTGAAGCCGAACGCACTCCAACTGCCTGGTACAAGAAGTCGTATTTATTGAGATACATGGTGATGATCTCTTCTTTAGTGTACTGTCTCTCAAGACGGGTTGCTATGATCCATTCTTTCATTTTTTGGATGACCCTTGCAACCGGGTTTCTAGAGGCGTTTTCTGTAAACAGCAATTTTGCCAGCTGTTGGGTAATAGTACTCGCACCACCTCTTTTGCCAAGAAAAACTGCCGCGCGAACTGTCCCGCGAGCGTCGATCCCCGAGTGCTCATAATAACGCTCATCCTCGGTGGCCACCAATGCCTGCACCAAATGCTCGGGCAGGTCGTCATATTTTACAGGAGTACGGTTCTCATTGTAGTATTTCCCCAGAGTCTCCCCGTCTGATGAAAAGATCTCTGTCGCGAGGTTGGTCTCCGGGTTTTCAAGTTCTTCGAAAGTAGGCATGCTGCCAAAAACTCCCCAGCCTGCAAGGAGGAATAAGAGTACGATGGCCGAAATGCCTATTGCAAAAAGGCTCCAGAACCAGGTCTTATATCGGCCGTACTTTCTCTTTTTTTCGGCCTCTTGTTTTCTTTTTTCAGATGTCTTAGCCATGGGCTATTCTAATTATTTTCAGGTTTTTCAATTCTAAAACCAATTTCTGTAATGCCCTTAAGGCTTTTAATTCCTGTAATGCTGTCCCTCTTGCGCATTGCCTGCTGAAGGGTGACTGCATATTCGCCTGCTTCGGAAAAACGGAAATTCTCCTTGTACCAGAGCTTGTTCTCTTTCACCTCACCAAAGCCTGTGCCAAGCCATTCTCCCGAAGGTTTAGCCATCTCGTACTGAAGCGTATCGCTGATCACTTTGCCGTTAGGAAAGTTGATCTCGGTGATCAAATAAAGGTTACTGTACTTGTAATCTGAATTGTTCCGTAGATTAATAAACAGATTATATGGATTTATAGTATCCGGCGCCTCCATTTTAAAGGTCACCACAGAATCGCGGACCCATTCATTAGGCAAAGTTTGGTAGTCGTCATAGACCCTGCTCTTGTCGCAGGACAAAAGGGAGGCCAAACAGAATAAGGTGCCAAAAAGGGCTTTTTTACCCATTCTTTTGAGGTTTTCTCTTTTTGCGTTTGTTCTTTCTCTTTTTCTTGCCAGATCCTTTATTGTCAAAACGGGTAAGACTATCCTGTCCTACCACATTGTTGAAGTCGGGTTTAGACTCCAGCTCCATTTGCACGGCGAATTCTTCGAGGCTGTTCACCGGTTCTTTCTTGGAATTGGCCTTAATGATCTTGTTCGCCTGTTCAACGGTAAGTGTATGCCAGTTGCTCCAGTCGCCTTCGTAAGCATACCACAGTAACCCCTTAAAAATGTCAATTTTTTGACACACTGCGGTTCCTTTCTTGGTGTGCAGTTTTACTTCTGTCTTTGGAAAATCTTTCAGCGCGTCCAGATAAGTATCGAGCTCATAGTTGAGACAGCACTTCAGCTTTCCGCACTGTCCGGCAAGCTTCTGCGGATTCAGCGAAAGCTGCTGGTATCTCGCTGCGGAAGTATTTACACTTCTAAAGTCGGTAAGCCAGGTTGAGCAGCAAAGCTCTCTTCCGCAGGAACCAATTCCGCCTAAACGTGAGGCTTCCTGCCTGAAGCCTATCTGCCTCATCTCGATCCTGGTGTTAAATTCCCGGGCGAATTCCTTTATCAACTGCCTAAAGTCTACTCTTTCTTCGGCTGTGTAGTAAAAAGTCGCTTTTGAAGCATCTCCCTGGAATTCTATGTCACTTATCTTCATTTGAAGATTTAGTCTTATTGCAATCTCGCGGGCACGAGGTTTCATCTTTTCCTCTTTCTCCCGCGCCTCCTGCCAAATATCGATGTCGCGCTGTGAAGCTTTGCGGTAGATCTTCATCACCTCACTGCTGTCTGGCTTGACTTTTTTCTTCTTCATTTGCACGCGCACCAGTTCTCCCGTAAGGGCAACCACGCCCACGTCATGACCCGGTGCAGCCTCGGTGGCTACAATATCTCCAATGCTTAAACTTAAATTCTCTGTATTTTTGAAAAAGTGTTTTCGGCCATTCTTGAACCGCACTTCTACAAAATTATAAGGCTCCATTCCCTGCGGAAGGCTCATATTTGATAACCAGTCGAAAACCGAAAGCTTATTGCAGCCATCGGTCCCGCAGGTTCCGTTATTTTTACATCCTTTTGGCTGACCGTCTTTGCCGGTAGCACAACTACTACATCCCATAATCTATATATTGAAATCCTGAAGCTGCTCGTAAGCTTCGGACTGAAAAATTAATAAAACTACTGAGGTAAATATACCATTATTTATGGAACGCCTTAGTTACAAATGAATTGTCAACGTTTGTAGGTAAGCACCTCAGAACGACCTTTTTTAAAGATCTTGTTCGAATTTCCTTTGCCTTTTCTCAAGGCTTTTTGCTCTTCATAAGGCAAAGCAGCGATCTCTTTACAATCGTCTGAACAGCAATCGTTCATTTTTGCCGCACATTCCTCACATTGTATGAACAGCAGGTGACAGGCTTCATTGGCACAGTTCACATGTGTATCACAAGGCTTACCGCATTGGTGGCAACTGGAGATCACATCTTCGCTAATTCGCTCCCCTCTACGGTGGTCAAAAACGAAGTTTTTACCCAGGAATTTATTTTCAAGTTTCAGGTTTTCTACCTGCCTGGCGTATTCAATGATCCCGCCTTCCAGCTGAAATACTTTTTTAAAGCCCTTGTGCTTGTAGTAAGCGCTGGCCTTTTCACAGCGAATTCCCCCGGTGCAGTACATTACCAGGTTCTTGTCTTCCTTGTGATCCTCGATGTCTTTTTCAATAATATCAAGACTGTCTCTAAAGGTATCAACATCAGGCGTCATCGCGCCTTGAAAATGACCTATCTCACTTTCATAGTGGTTACGCATATCCACCAGGATAGTATTTGGATCATCAAGCAGATCATTGAACTTTTGAGCATCCACATGAACTCCTTTGTTGGTCACATCAAAAGTGGCGTCGTTAAGGCCATCGGCAAGGATCTTATCCCTCACTTTCACTTTCAGCTTCAGGAAAGACTTAAGATCATGCTCAATGGCAATATTAAGGCGAACATCCTTCAGGAAATAAATTCCGTCAAGAAAATCCTTGAATGTATTAAAGTTCCTGGCCGGAACCGAAAGCTGGGCGTTGATCCCCTCGTGGGCAACGTAAATGCGGCCAAGCACTTCCATTTCGTCCCAGGCTATAAAAAGGTGATTTCGGAAAATTTCTGGATTCCCGATCTTCGCGTATTGGTAGAAAGAGAGCGTAAGCCGGTCGTCCCCGGCCTCTTCAAGCAGAGCTGCTCTTTCTTTAGCGCTTAATTTATTGTACAGTTGCATGCTATACTAATGTTTAAGGTTAAAGAATTTGCTGCAAAGATACAGGTTTAAATGAAAAAATGCCCCGATGGTTCATCGAGGCATTTTTTTTCGAACGGCTAATTCGTTATTGATATTTTTTAATTCTCACTAAAAATAAAAATAACGTTAGCCACCGTCCACCCGGCAGCTGCAGCTCAAATTGACTACCGCAGGACTACCGGAAATACTTAAAATAATATTCCTTTTTAAAAATTTCATGTAGTAATGTGTTGCTTTACCTAATAGATGCGCAAAAGCAAAAAAGGTTGCGTACTAATTTTGTGCACATATAAAAACTTATAGTATTTTAGCAGCAATATCACATAATTAGAAGTTGAAATAATGAGCAACGAGAAAGAAAAAGAAGCAAAATTAAAAGCCCTCAAACTCACTCTTGACAAGATGGATAAGACCTACGGAAAAGGCACCGTTATGAAGATGAGCGACCAGAGCGTGATGGATATTGACGCGATCTCCAGCGGTTCGCTTGGTCTTGACCTCGCCCTGGGAGTTGGCGGATATCCAAGAGGAAGAGTTATTGAAATATACGGTCCAGAATCTTCAGGAAAGACCACCCTTACATTACATGCAATTGCCGAAGCACAAAAAGCAGGCGGAATCGCCGCTTTTATAGATGCCGAACACGCTTTTGACCGTTTCTATGCAGAAAAACTTGGGGTAGACCTTGAAAACCTCATCATTTCTCAGCCAGATAACGGGGAGCAGGCACTTGAGATCGCCGATAACCTTATTCGTTCCGGAGCTATTGACATTGTGGTGATCGACTCGGTTGCTGCACTTACTCCAAAGAGCGAGATCGAAGGGGAAATGGGAGATTCTAAAATGGGATTACACGCCCGTCTTATGTCTCAAGCTCTTAGAAAGCTTACGGCATCAATCAGCAAAACTCACTGTACGGTGATCTTCATCAACCAGTTGAGGGAGAAGATCGGGGTGATGTTTGGAAACCCTGAGACCACTACCGGTGGTAACGCCCTTAAGTTCTACGCTTCGGTAAGGCTTGACATTAGAAGGTCAACGCAAATCAAAGACAGCAACAGTGAAGTACAGGGGAACAAGACCCGTGTTAAAGTTGTAAAAAACAAAGTTGCGCCTCCTTTTAAAACTGCCGAATTCGACATCATGTATGGCGAAGGTGTTTCCAAAATTGGAGAGATCATTGACATAGGTGTTGACTACGAGATCGTCAAAAAGAGCGGTTCCTGGTTTAGTTATGAAGACACTAAACTTGGACAGGGTCGTGACGCAGTGAAGATCCTGCTAAAAGACAACCCCGACCTCATGGATGAGCTTGAGACCAAGATCAAGGACGCGATAAAAGTCGCAAAGGCATAAGTTAAAAATCCCGAATCTTTCGGGATTTTTCTTTTTATAGCGCAACCATTTCAAATATTTTGCATCTCATTTAAAAGAACCCATTTTTGCCCTTTTTGAAAGATGAGAAAAATATTTTTCGCGCTTAGCCTGGTATTACTGTTCTCGGGCTGCAGCGCAGACGATGAACCTACACCAAGATTGGTCTACGAATTTGTACCAATTGTTTCCACAAACTTACCCGAAGAATTTACGGCCGGAGAATCTTATGAGCTGCTATTCACTTACAGCCTGCCCACCTCCTGCCACAACTACAAAGCTATTAACGTTGAACCACTGGAAGACGGTTCCACAGGTATAGGCGTAATAGCCTATTATGATGCCAATAAAGACTGTAATGAGGTGGCAAGAACAGCCGAAACCGGTTTCGACTTCGTTGCCGGTGAAGAAGAATTTTATATATTTAAGTTCTGGCAGGGCCAGAATGAACAGGGAGAGAATCAATTCCTTACAGTTGAAATCCCCGTAGTATCAAACAGCAGCTAATACCTAACTATTGAGCATAAAACAACTCATTCAAAAGTGTAAAAAGCAGGATATAAAGGCGCAGGAAATGCTTTACAGGCTTTACGCCCACAAGCTTTTCCCGGTCTGCCTCAAATACTCTGCAAGTTACCAGCAGGCAGAAGATAACCTGCAGGACGCATTTTTGATGATCTTTAAGAAGATCGCTCAATACAAAGATAAAGGTTCTTTTGAAGGATGGATGAAAAGGATCACGATCAACGTGGCCCTTCAAAAGTACCGCAAGCAAACAGTTTTTGAAATTATTAGAGAAGACCATCTTAAGGAGCCGGAGCTGGAGATAGATGATGACGCGGTGCCTGTAGATTTTCTCCTGAAGATCATACAGGAGTTGCCAGACAGGTACCGACAGGTTTTTAACCTGTACGTTTTGGACGGGTTTTCACACAAAGAGATTGCAGAGATCATGAACATATCTACGGGAACATCAAAATCAAACCTGGCAAGAGCGCGAGTGATCCTCAAGGAAAAAATAGAGTCCAGCCTGTTCAAATCTACCGCCCGGTCAATGTAATGAGAGAGAAGAAGTACATAGACAGAATCTATCAGGAGAAATTCAAGGATTTCGAAGCCTCCCCAAGGGAGGAAGTCTGGAGATCTATATCTGCAAAACTTAAAGAAGACAAAAAAAGAAGGCCGGTCATCACCCCTTTCTGGTCACGAATGGCCGGTATTGCAGCCATTCTAACTTTGATCCTGCTCATTGGAGAATGGATGTTTCCTGTGCAGTCCAACCCCGCCGTAGCTGACCGTGACACCGAAAAGACCTTCAGAAATGACATTTTTGAGGACTCAGCCGGAGAAGTTATTGCTTCGGAAGAAGTCAAAATTTCAGAAGAACCCGTTGACATAGTACTCAAAAAGGGCAAAAAACAGCGGCCTTTGGAAACCGGTAAAACTTCTGAACTCACTTCCGCAGAAATAGTTAGCTCAACCAAAGGTAAAGCCGGGAAAGAGCCGGTGACTTCGGCAAAAATTGACCTGAAACAGCCCGAGAAAAGCCAAATCAATAAACGATCACTTTTTGAAGAGCTTGCCAAACAGAACAATGACCTGGCTGTAGTTGAAAAACAGCCGAATTTTGAGATCTCTACTCATGCCGCACCCATTTACTACGGAAACTTCGGAAAAGGCAGTTTTCTGGATCCGCAATTCAACAGCAACAGCGGCGAAAGTGAGATCACCTACTCTTACGGGATCAATATTGCCTACGCGATCTCAGATAAAATCAAGATACGCTCAGGGGTGAGTAAGGTGAACATGAGCTATAATACGAACGGCGTTTCGTATACCGCCATTATTGGCCCGGTGCCAATTACCGGAATGGATGTACAGGCGATCGCCGAAAATACCGAAATAACACAATCTGCCGCTCTGGCTGAAGGTGAAATGGCCAGAACTACTGCCAATCGCGCGACGGCAGGCAACCTGGCTCCGGGTAGTCTTAACCAGGAAATGGGTTTTATCGAGGTGCCGGTGGAGCTGGAATACAACCTCATTGACAACCGCTTTGAGCTCAACGTGATTGGTGGTGCCAGTACGCTTTTTCTTGACCAGAACAACATCTACGTTCAAACCGGCGATATTACAGCGACCGGAAAAGCCAATAACCTCAACCAGATCAGCTTTAGTACGAATATCGGGCTTGGATTGGACTATAACCTTTCAGACAAGTTTAAGCTTAACTTTGAGCCTATGCTGAAGTACCAGTTGAACACCTTTAATTCGGTTTCTGCGGACACGCAGCCTTACTACTTCGGAATTTATTCAGGATTTAGTTTCAAGTTCTAAAAATGCCCTTTTTGAAGCTCTTCCAGGATGAGCTCCCGGGTATGTTCCCGTAAAGCTTTTTTGTCATCCTGCGTTTTTCCTTTGGTGCACAGGAAGGGTTTCACTTTCACCCGCATCTTCCCGGGACTGCCTTTAGTAAGTACATATGGGAAACGTTTCTTATTGTCGTAAAAGATCATCGGCACGATAGGGATCTGGTGATCAATGGCCAGCCTGAAGGCGCCGTCTTTAAAGCTGTCAAGCACGACATCCAGATCGTCCGGCACGCCTCCTTCGGGAAAAATACAAATACTCGTCCCCGCTTTTAGCCGCCGCTGTGCGCGATCAAAAACCTCTTTCCTGCTTCTTTGATTTCCGCGGTCAACGAGAATACAGGTGCGTTTATAGAAGTATCCAAAAAGGGGAATTTTAACCAGCTCTTTTTTTCCGACGAAAACAAAAGGATTCCGCACTGCCACCAGCATAAGCATGATATCTACCATGGAAGTGTGGTTGGCCACGATCATGTAACTCTTTCCCTTTTCAAGTCGCTGTTCTCTTTTGATCCTGGGGAAGAAACCCATTCCGAAGAGAATAAAAGCAGCCCAGCCACGTGCGATCATGAAAAAATACGGGTAAAATTTGGTGCGGGAGGTTACCACAAGCAAAACCGGCAAGAGCAATATGATAGGCACGGCCATAAGAATATAGAACCATATTCTCCACAAGATGATGAGGAAGTACCGTAGGAATCGCATTACGATTTCAAAAATAGGCAATTGGATTGAAGGAATTCTCTAAAATAGATACCTTTGTGCAAAAATCAGAAAAAGCCCATGTCCAGAATACTTACAGGAATACAAAGCACAGGAACGCCGCATTTGGGGAACATTTTAGGAGCAATTATTCCGGCCGTTGAGATGGCCAACGATCCAAAAAATGATTCTTTTCTTTTTATAGCAAACCTTCACACCCTAACGCAGATCAAAGATGCCGCGCTAATGAAGGAGAACACGCTTTCTACGGCTGCGACCTGGCTTGCATTTGGGCTGGACATTGAAAAATCGGTTTTTTACAGGCAAAGCGATATTCCGCAGGTTTCTGAACTCGCCTGGTACCTCAGCTGTTTTTTTCCTTTTCAAAGGCTGAGCCTCGCCCACTCTTTTAAAGACAAAGCAGACAGGC
This sequence comes from Salinimicrobium sp., assembly GCA_049687495.1. GTDB lineage: Bacteria > Bacteroidota > Bacteroidia > Flavobacteriales > Flavobacteriaceae > Salinimicrobium. Next base: position 13,224 of record JBAVJB010000034.1, on the reverse strand, counting down.
TGGAAGACGTGAACGCCGGACTTTTTGAATACCCGATGTTGATGGCTGCCGATATTTTATTGTACGATGCAGAGATCGTTCCGGTGGGAAAAGACCAGCTGCAGCACCTGGAGATCACACGTGATGTGGCTTCGCGTTTCCACAATAAGATGGGGGAAACTTTTGTTCTGCCTGAGGCGAAAGTTGCAGAGCAAACCATGTATGTTCCCGGAACCGATGGCGCTAAAATGAGTAAATCTAAAGGCAACATCATCAATGTCTTCCTGGCCGATAAAAAGCTTCGCAAGCAGATCATGGGCATCCAAACGGATAGCACGCCACTGGAAGAGCCCAAAGATCCTGACACCTGCAACGTATTCAACCTTTACAAGCTCATGGCTACTAAGGAACAAACTGCCGAAATGCGCAAGAATTACGAGCAGGGAGGTTATGGTTACGGCCACGCCAAGCAGGCGCTTTTCGAACTTATCGTTGAAAGGTTCAAGGAAGAACGGGAGAAATACAAGCATTACATGGAAAATCCAGAAAAGATCGAAGCAGCGCTTGCTGTAGGTGCCGAAAAAGCCAAGACCACGGCTGATTCTGTTCTTAACAGAGTGAGGGAAAAGCTGGGCTACTAAACCGCTTCAAACATTTTTCCCGGCAAAGGTCTAATGACGCCCTTGAGCTCCATGTTGAGCAGTAAGGTTGCGGCTTTAAAGGTGGGAATTTGGCAGTTCAGTGCGATAAGGTCGAGCTGCTCCTTTCCGTTTTCTTTCAGGAAGCCGTAAAGCAGTTCCTCCTCTGCTTCCAGTTCTATAAAAAGCTGTTTTTGCACAGGCTTCACCTGCTCCTGCAGCTGCCAGTTAAGCATATAAATGAGATCTGCAGCACAAGTGAGCACATGCGCCTGCTGTGATTTGATAAGCATATTGCAGCCTTTGCTCTGCGGGTCTGACGGCCGGCCGGGCACCGCAAACACCTCCCGGTTATAGGAATTGGCAATATCGGCCGTGACCAGCGAGCCTCCTTTTTCGGCACTTTCAACTACCACTGTTGCTTCGCTAAGCCCGGCAATAACCCTGTTTCTTTTGAGAAAGTTATTACGATCAAAGACATCTGTGCTCCAAAAATCGCTTAAAAAGCCACCGTTCTCCTCTACTGCCTTTACATATTTTTGATGTGCGCCAGGATAGATCTGGTTGAGGCCGTGCGCCAAACAACCAATGGTTTGCAAGCCACGATCTAAAGCGGCTTTTTGAGCGGCAATATCAATACCATACGCAAAACCGGAAACAATAACAGGTTCCAGCGGCGAGAGCTCCTCGATCAATTGTTCACAAAACCTGAGACCTTGGGGACTTGCCCTCCTTGTTCCCACGATGCTGATGATCTTTTTGTTTTTCAAATCGATATTTCCACGGGAAAAAAGCAGGATCGGCCCATCAGGGCAGTGTTTAAGTTTCTCTGGGTAATCTTCGTCTTTGTAGAATAGGCAGGTGATGTTGTTCTTATAAATAAATTCAAGTTCATTTTCGGCAGCCTGCAAATGTTCGGCATCAAAAAGCCCCTGAAGTTTATGAGCTCCAACTCCATCGATCTTCAACAAATGGGCCTTTTTTTCTTTGAAAACAGCTTCCGCAGAACCCGCGTGGCGAATGAGTTTTTTGGCCGAAGCATCACCTAAATTCGGCACATGCTGCAGCGCCAAAACATATTGAAGATCAGATGTTTTCATCGCCTGAAATAAGACCGAAAAATAGTAGAAAAATTTGTTAATAAAATGTTGTACTCCTGTTTTTTGACAGGAAAAAATATTTTACATTTGTTTCAATGGCAGTAGCAAATTACATACACGATCTCTTGTACCGGTATGAATGTGTGATCCTTCCGGGCTTTGGCGCCTTTATCACTCAACAACATTCAGCCCGTATTCACCAGACCACCAACGAGTTTTATCCTCCTAAAAAGTCGGTTTCCTTTAACCGTCAATTGACGCAAAATGACGGCCTGTTGGCTAATCATATTGTGGAGGTGGAGAAAATCTCATACCAGGACGCACTTGAAAAACTGAACGTTTTTGTTCAGGACCTGCAGAATGTTCTCCAGGAAAAGCAGTCGGTGAACTTTGAGAACGTTGGAGTTTTCAGGCTTACCGAAGCCGATAAACTGCAATTTGAACCTGCCTCGCAAACCAATTATATGAAAGAAGCTTTTGGACTGGCTCCCTTTGCTTCTTCTGAAATTCTTCGCGAAACTTACAAGAAACAAGCTGTTGCGATCGAAGAAAAGGCACCCGTTGCTTTTACTCCTGAAAAACGTTCTTCTTCCAACTGGTTGAAGTATGCAGCTGTCGGAATTTTGGCTTTGGGCCTTAGCGGTGCTGCCGGAATGAACTTCTACAGCAACCAAGTAACCGAACACAACCTGGCCGAGCAGCAAAAGGCGGCTACCAAACTCGAGAGTCAGATTCAGCAGGCAACTTTTGTTATTGACAATCCGCTTCCGGCTATTACACTTAAAGTTTCAAAGCAAACCGGAAATTATCATGTGGTGGCCGGGGCTTTTAGACTGGAAGAGAACGCTGACACAAAGGTGGATCAACTTAAAGCCGAAGGCTACAAAGCCCGTAAGATCGAGGCTAACAAGTTTGGTTTGCACCAAGTGCTTTACAGCAGCCATGAGACCCGAAGAGATGCGATCAATGCGCTTAACGCTGTGAAAAGGAAATCCAATCCCGGAGCCTGGCTACTTGTGCAGGAATTGAACTAAATCGACACTCCCTTTCCCGGAATAATTTTTTAGTATAGTCTTAACGGCCTAAAACTGTTAAAGCATATTACCTTTGCGCAAAATTTAGTTTATGCAAACAAAGACTCCGGAAGAATCAAGAACCATAATGACCGACCTCGTTCTACCGAGTGAAACGAACCCCCTGAACAACCTTTTTGGAGGGGAATTGCTCGCAAGAATGGATCGTGCCGCCAGTATAGCAGCCAGACGCCACAGCAGGAGAATAGTAGTGACCGCCTCGGTCAACCACGTTGCATTTAACAAAGCCGTGCCCCTGGGAAGTGTAGTGACTGTAGAAGCAGCTGTTTCACGCGCATTTAAGACCTCCATGGAGATCTACATAGATGTTTGGGTAGAAGACCGTGAGAGCGGCACCAGAAGCAAGGCTAATGAAGCCATCTACACCTTTGTAGCCGTCGACGAAACCGGAACTCCGGTCAAAATTCCCGCCCTTGAACCTGAAACCGATCTTGAAAAAGAGCGTTTTGCTGCCGCTTTGAGAAGAAAGCAGCTTAGCCTGGTACTCGCCGGAAAAATGAAACCGGGAGAAGCCACCGAGCTAAAAGCCCTTTTTGAGAACAGCTAAATCTTACATTTTATAGATCCAGTGCTCCGGATTGAGCTTTGTGGAGTTCTGGTAAAGCAGGAAGTGCAGGGTCGTTTTTCCTGAAGTAGGACTTGTAGCGATCTCGCCGATTTCCTGCCCAATGGAAACCTCGTCACCTTTACGTACAAAAATCTTTTCCAGGTTATTGTAGATGGAGATGTAGTCACCGTGGCGTACCATTACAGCCTTGTTGGCTCCTTTCACGGCCTGTACCTCGCTTACCACTCCGCTGAAGATCGCTTTGGCTTTTCCGTCTTTTTCGGTGTCTATCCTTACCCCGTTACTGTTGATGGTAATGGATTTCACTACCGGGTGTGGCTGGGTTCCAAAGTGCATTGAGACTGTCCCAGATTTTACCGGCCAGGGAAGTTTCCCCTTATTGCTGGCAAAACTGGCGGCAAGTTCTTTAGCTTCGGGAGTTAATTCAAAAACTTCCCTTGAGCTGCTGCCGGTGCCTTTATTGTTAGCGGCGATAGCATCGGCAATGATCTTTTCAATGGCCTTGTCAATGGAGTTCACTTCCTGCTGTTTCTTCCTGAGCTGGGCAGCGAACTGGCTTTCTTTTTTCCTTATGCTGGCGATCAAGCCCTGTTGATCTTTCTTGTTCTGTGCGAGTTGCGCACGTGTTTTCCTGTTTTCGGCGATGAGCTTATCCTTAGACTTCTTCTGTTCAGCCAGGCCTTCATTTAATTTCTGAAGCTGCACGGTTTTGGTTTTGATCTCCTCCCCCTGCTGCTGCCTGTAGTTGGCATATTGCTTCATGTACTGCAGCCTTTTGTAAGCCTGCAGAAAACTTTCCGCAGAAAGCAGGAACATAATACGGCTTTGCTGGCTTTTGCTCTTGTAGGACCGCCTTATCATCTTCGCGTAATCCTCCTTCAGCTTCTCCAGCTCTTTTCTAAGCTCTCCAATTTTATTCTGGTTGGAATTGATCTCGCGGGTGAGCAAATTCGCCTGTTGGTTGGTCACACGGATCAAATTCTCGGTAGTTCTTATTTGCTGGTCCAGGTCTTCTACTTCTGTGAGAATAGATTTCTCCTTTTTCAGGTTTGAAGTACGCAAAGAATTGATCCTTTTGATCTCCTGCTGCAGCTCCAGTCTTCGCTGTTCCAGTTCCTCCCGCTTATCAGCTTGCGCCATAAGCTGAAGACTGAAAAACAGGGAAATGCCGACAAATAAAACTCTTGAAAATGCCATTTTTCTCATTCTACCGAAATTTCTTCGTAGCCCGAAGGTATTGAAAAAGGAAAAGATACCGGCTTGTTGAATTCAAGCGATCTAAAATTCATGTCTATGCGGGTATTGTTGGCGCCCTCATTAGCAAGGATCTCAATGGCCCCGGGAAAAATGCGCCCTTCCACCTTTTGGTATTCGGGATAGGTGATGGTAACGCTCCTGTTCTCGCTTACCTGCCCTATCTGTTGCGCAAGGGCTTTGAAGTTGCCTGCATCAAGCAGGAATAGTTTATTCAAATAACCCTGCTCCACCGGTTTTAGTTGATAACCCCTTACAGATTCGGTCAATTGATATCGTTCCTTTCTAAGGTCATAAATCGCTTGTCCCAGCAGCAGATTTTGCACCTTTTGGAAATCCAGTGGAGTCCCTAACACGTCGCTGAGCAGCCTAAAATCTCCGTCAAAATAGGTTCTGGTGATCTTCTCGTAAAACTGCACAGAATTGGGCGTGATCAAGACCTTCGCCAGCGGTATGCCCAGCAATTGACCGCTCATCCAGATGGTGTCGTCCTTTTTCATTCTAAAAGTGACCGTAACACTCTGGTTCCTTTCCTCGTTTTGGTACTGTACTGCAAGTTTCCCCTGCAGGGTTTCAAAATCGGCTTCGTTTTGATAGTGTTGGTTCACCACTGCAGCCACCGCGGCATCTTCGGGAGGAACAGCTCCCATTTTGGCCTTTTTGGGACCACAGGATGCGAGGGTTAAAAATGAGATGAGAAGTAGGAAGAATTGAGGTCTTTTATTCATTAACATGTTCTGTTTTTAGTTCTTTGGCTCTTTTTTCATAGTCAGCTGCTTTGTTCGCAGCTCCCAGGCCGGCATAGGCCAAAGCAAATTGCCGGTAAAATTCGGCTTCCATTTCGGGGTCATCGATCAAAAAATCCTGTCCCGCGAGCAGGGCATCTTCGGCTTCTTTATAATTGCCCAATCCATTCTGGGCTTTGGCATTAGACAGGTACAGCCATGGTTGAGAAGGAAAAATATCGAGTGCTTCGGAACTTACCTCCGCGACTTCAGCAAAATTTTGACTTTCAAGCTGCAGCTTTATCACCTCCCTGTATAACCCGAAATCTGCGCTTTCATTGTTCAAAGCGGTCATGTAATAATCAAGAGCCGGGCCTTTTTTGCCTTTTTCCATAAAAAAGTCACCCAGCTGTTTGTAAACCTTGGTGTTGTTCTCATTTTCAGAAAAAATATCTACCAGTTCTACCAGCTGCTCCTCGAGTTGAGGATTTTCGGCAACATATATGAGGAAGTCGTTAAGCGCCTGGTATTTCGTCACTTCATCGATCTGGTCACTGCCCAGCAGAATTTGCATGGAATTCAGCGCCTTTTCGTCCTGATCCTGGGTAATGTAAAACTTGTACAGTGCAAGGTGCACCAGTTGGGAATCGGGATTCACCTTAAGCAGTTTTTCCGCAGTTTCAAAAGCCTTTTCGGCTTCGCCGTTCTCGCTGTAGACGAAGATCAAATTGAGATAATCCTGCTCCTGCTGCGGATTTTCACTGATGTTCTTTTGAAGGTCACCTATTTGCGCATCCACATTAGTTGTCCTGGCGTAGATCTGCCGCCTAATAGTTTCCCGGTACGTGCTGTTGCCCCTTTCTTTATCAAGAGAATCCAGCAGAGACAAAGCCGCATCATATTTCTCGTTCAACATAAGCAGGTTGGCGAGATCTTCAGTATAGGAATTATCCACCTTCACGAGATCCTGCACCACCGGCAGCGCTTTTTGGTAATCCTGGCTTAGGAAATAAGTATTATAAAGCTCTTCCAAAACCGCTTTTTGTGCGGGGGCTTTTTCTCTTGCCTTTTCGAGGTACGCAGCAGCCTCGGTATATTTATCAAGCGCATTGTAATTTTTACCAAGCTCAAGATAAACCACCGGCTTTGCATCAATAGCCAGGGCCTGCACCAGTTCGTCTATGGCTTTCTCATAGTTCTCGATCGCCTTTTGTTTTAAGGCTTCAAAAAAGTGCTCCTGGAAGGCATCTTCATTCTGCCCCAGCTCTTCAGCTTGCATGTCGGTGACGGGTTTTTCCTTTTCCTGAGAAAAAGCAACAGCAGAGAGCAAAGCCAGCGATAGAAATGATATTTTGATCTGCTTTTTCATAAATGGCTTTGCTCACACTTTTTTTATTCCAGCACCGAGTAATCCCCGATACTTATCTCGGTAAACTCGCCGTTGAATTTGGCGAAGTTGCCTATCATAGCATTCTTGAGATTTGCATTCTGTACTTCGGCAAAAGTCTGAATAAGACTATCGCTAATGGTTGAATTAGTGATCTTAGAACCATTCCCTATTGAAACATTAGGCCCAATTTTGGCATTTTTGAGCACCACGTTTTCTCCAATAAAACAGGGTTCAATAATTTCTGAATTTTCCTGGTCCACGTTCGAAGCGATCAACTGCTCCCCGTCCTGCTGAAGGAAATTGAGCATTCTGGTGTTGGTCTCTACGGTCACTTTTTTGCTCCCGCAGTCCATCCATTCATCCACTTTCCCCGGAACAAAAATCTTTCCTTTACGCTTCATGGCTTCGATCCCGTCATTGATCTGGTATTCGCCGCCTCTAATGATGTTCTTATCCAGCACCTCCTGCAACTCTTTCTTAAGCACAGCCACATCTTTAAAATAGTAGATGCCGATGACTGCAAGGTCTGAGACAAATTCTTCTGGCTTTTCCACCAGGTCAACGATCTGCCGCTGCTCGTTCAACTGTACTACACCATAAGCAGAAGGATTTTCAACCTGTTTTACCCATATCACCCCATCTGCTTCTTTATCTAACGTAAAATCGGCTTTAAAAAGTGTATCAGCATAAGCGATCACGGCAGGACCTTCAAGAGAATCTTTGGCGCACATGATCGCGTGGCCGGTTCCAAGAGGTTTATCCTGATAGTAAATCGTTCCTTTGGCACCAAGAGTGCCTGCGATCTCTTTAAGATCAGATTCTACTTTTTCACCAAAATCCTCGCCTATGATAAATGCGATCTCATCGATCTTTTCATCAAGCACTTTGGCGATGTCTTCCACCAACCGGTGCACAATAGGCTTTCCGGCAATAGGGATCAAAGGTTTTGGAACTGTAAGGGTATGCGGGCGAAGCCTTGAACCGCGGCCCGCCATGGGTACTATAATTTTCATTTCTTTAGAATTGAGATACTAGATTTGAGACTTGAGATCTTAGATCTTGTCCCACAAAATTGATTTTTAAAATGTTTTCTGCTCACTGAACACTGAGCACCATTCACTGATCACTATTTGGTTCCCGTGCTGCCAAAACCACCTGCGCCCCGCTGCGTCTCTTCAAGCACCTCCACCTCTTTCCAGGTGATATGCTCGTGACGGGAGATCACCAGCTGGGCAACCCGCTCCCCATTCTCGATGACAAACTCTTCGTTGGAAAGGTTCACGAGGATCACTCCAATCTCTCCGCGATAATCAGCGTCGATGGTGCCGGGAGAATTAAGCACGGTAATGCCTTTTTTGGCTGCCAGGCCACTCCTTGGCCTTACCTGTGCTTCATAACCTACCGGCAATTCTATAAACAGGCCGGTCTTGATGATGGCCCTTTCCAGGGGTTTTAACGCAACGGCTTCATCCATATTTGCTCGCAGGTCCATTCCTGCGGAAGAACCTGTTTCATAAGCCGGCAAGCCGTGTTGGGATCTGTTGATTATTTTTACGTTCATTTTCTTCATTTTTGCTTCGGAAATAAAGGCTTTCACCCCTGCTTCAGAAGTCGTTTTAACTGATCTTTTTCAGCGTAATAAATAAGGGCAAAAAAGATAAGAATTAATATACTTCCGAGGTAATAATTATTTCTAAAAACATAGAAGTAGAGCACCGAAAAACCGATGGAAAGCAGCAGGTAACCACCAATCCTCTTAAGGTCGTAAGGCACCGGGTAATATTTTCTTCCGAAGTAGAAAGAAAGCAACATCATGCTGCCGTAAGCAGCCATTGTCGCAATAGCCGAACCGACGTAGCTGTAATACGGGATCAACCAGAAGTTAAGGATGAGCGTTACTGCAGCCCCAAAAATGGAAATATATGCTGCGTACCTGGTGCGATCACTCACCTTATACCAAACCGAAAGGTTGTGATATATACCAAGAAATAAGTTGGCCATTAAGATCATTGGTACCACCGTCATGGCCTCAAAGTAAGAGGAATTCTGAATAAGCAACAGTTTAATAAGGTCTGAAAACACCGTAACCACAACCAAAATAGCCGATCCAAAAATGACAAAATACTTGGTGATCATGGCGTAGGTCTCGGTCGAGTTCTTCTCCTTTGCATGGCTGAAAAAGAAAGGTTCTATGCCCATTCTAAAGGCCGTGGCGAAAAGGGTCATGAACAAGGCGAGCCTGTAACAGGCGGCGTATGCTCCAACTTCAGACTTTGCAATGTCCTGTGGCAGCAATCGCCCCAGCAGGATCTTATCAAATACTTCATTGATCACAAAACCTATTCCCGCAATAAGAATCGGTGCCCCGTAACTCATCATTCGTTTCCATAGTATTTTGTCAAAAGAATACTTCAGCCTTAGATAAAACGGTAACATCACCAATAAAGTGAGGGCACTGGCAATAAGGTTAGAAATGAAGATATAAGCTATTTCAAAGTCGGGAATATAAAGGGCTTCAAAAATGCCATTTTTGGATGCCAATCTTGGAAGGAAAATTATGAAGAACAGGTTCAAGCCAAGATTCACAGCGACATTTCCAATCTTGATCGCCGCAAAAACCCTCGGCCTCTCTGTTGCCCGTAACCAGGCAAAAGGAATAGTAACCAATGCGTCGAGAGCGAGAATGAACAGGACGTAGACAATATACATCGGGGCGATAGCGGTTGCTTCGGAAATTGTATCCTTCAGAAGCAATCCCAGCGAAAGGAAAATTATGGTAGAAATAACCAGCGAGATCGAAGAAGTGGCGACCACCTGTTTCCGAAAATCCTCCTGGTGGAAAAAACGAAAAAAACTGGTTTCCATTCCGTAGGAGAGCAGCACGTTAAAAACCGCCATCCATGAAAAGACGATGGCAACTTCTCCAAAACCTTCGGTAGGCAGATAATAGGTGTAGAGCGGTACCAGAATGAAGGTAAGCATCCTGGGCACTACTGTGGCAACACCGTAAATAAAGGTTTGTTTAAACAGTTTTTGAAGGAGGGCCAAATGTATTTTTGTTGATTTCTCTCACAAATGTACTATAGCACAACCTAATGCCGAATATTTTCGGGCCTTTTTATTTGCAGACTGTCATCATCGCGCTTCTCAACTGCTTTTAGCTTGAAGAATTTCTCCCTTCCGTTCACGACATATCTTACCGCCGCCTCGTCTTTCTCAAGTTTGAAAGGCATTTCTTCGGGAATGATTGGCGGTTTGTTGCCATATTCCTTCTTAGGATCTACGTGCATGATGATGTCGCGCCTGGCATCGGGCGCAGGAATCCTGAACTGGGCCACGTAAAGCCCCGGCTCACCAGGTTCTTTTTGCAGGGCAGCTTTTCTTCCGCGGAAGTAGACGCTATCCAGCACCACTTTGTCATCACCTTCGGTAGGAATAAAAAAGTTGATACCCGATCCGGCACCTTTTACTTTGCCCGTCCAGGTGGTGTAGTAGGCAGGTTTGATATCAATGGGCGGTTCTTCCTGCAGCTTTCGGCCGTTGGCACAATTTGAAAAACTGAAAAGAATAAGCATTGCCGGAATAAATTTGAAAAGGATTTTCATAAAAAGCTGCGTTAGATTACAACTTTATAAACAAAAGTAGTACCAAGCCGGCTTCCGCAGAAAAAAGAAAACCCCACACCTTGCGGTGTGGGGTCTTAAAAATTTGATTTTCAGAATATTATTCCGAAAAATTATTATTTGTTAAGAGCCTCAGCTCCACCAACGATCTCAAGGATCTCATTGGTAATAGAAGCCTGACGGGCTTTATTGTAAGACAGTTTAAGCGAATCACGCAGTTCTGTTGCGTTATCGGTTGCTTTGTGCATTGCGGTCATACGCGCACCGTGTTCAGAAGCAACAGAGTCTCTAAGGGCTTTAAAAATCTGCATTTTTAAGGACTTAGGGATCAATTCTTCGACGATCTCTTCTTTAGAAGGCTCAAAAATGTAATCCAGAACAACGCTCTCATCCTTTTCAACCGGCACGATTGGCAGGAACTGTTCTCGCATCACGATTTGGGTGGCGGCATTCTTGAACTGGTTGTATACCACAACGATCTTGTCGTATTTAGCATCCACGAACTGCTTCATAAGCTCCTCGGCTATTGCTGCGGCATTATCAAAGCTGAGGTCATCATAGATGCCGTTTTCATTCTTATAAATACTAAAGGTCTTCTTAAGAATGTCATTGGCTTTTTTCCCAAGGCTCATCACCTCTACATTCTTACCACTGTAATCATTGGCAGCCAATTGTTTTACAGCTTTCACGATGTTAGAGTTGAAAGCACCTGCAAGCCCCCTGTTTGAAGAAACGGCTACAATAAGCACATTTTTCACCTCTCGCTGCTCGGCATACTTGCTGCTTTGATCACTGCCAAGGGTGGCGCTTAGATTTTGCAGCAGCTCTGTAAGCTTTTCGGCATAAGGCCTCATTTGGGTGATCGCATCCTGCGCCTTGCTCAACTTTGCAGCCGATACCATTTTCATGGCACTGGTGATCTGCATGGTCGAGGAAACCGATGTAATTCTGCTTCTTAGTTCTTTTAAATTGGCCATTCTTTACTAGTTATGGGTTCAGAGTTATGAGTTATGAGTTTTTGATTATTGAAACTATAATTCGAATTAACTCTTCACACTTAGCAATTAAAACTTTACAATTGGCATCTGATGTTGCTTCGATGACCTCTAACCAATACTTGGTTTCGTCGGCTTCTTTTAAAGCAATACCAAATTTATTTTTGAAATCTTTTGTGCTTACTCCCCGCTGAGCTTCCCGTACATTGGCACCAATGCTTGTTCCACTTTTCAACAGCTGCGAAGCCAGCTCAAATTCTTTCTGTTTTTTTAGTTCCCGAGTAAAAAAGACAATGTCACAAGCAAACTGGAAACTTTTCTTCCTTATCGGACTATCTTCCAGTTTGCTCATAACTCTTAACTTTTAACTCATCACTGGCATTTATGCCTTATATTTCGCTGAAATTTCCTTCGCCGCGTTGTTAAGCGTGTCGGTAACTTCATCGGTCAATTTACCTGCTTTTAGGGTGTCAAGTACATCTCTATGCTTTGCATCAAGGTACTCAAGGTAATCCTTCTCAAACTCTCTTACCTTATCAACAGGCACTTCTTTCAACAGGTTCTTAGAACCTGCATAGATGATAGCGATCTGCTCTTCTACAGGATAAGGGTTGTTTTGAGCCTGCTTAAGGATCTCCACGTTACGCTTACCTTTTTCAATTACACTAAGAGTTGCCGGGTCAAGGTCTGATCCAAACTTGGCGAAAGCTTCCAATTCACGGAACTGGGCCTGGTCAAGTTTTAATGTACCTGCAACCTTCTTCATCGACTTGATCTGTGCAGAACCACCCACACGTGATACAGAGATACCTACGTTGATCGCAGGACGAACCCCTGAGTTAAACAAGTCTGAAGTAAGGAAGATCTGCCCATCGGTGATCGAGATCACGTTGGTTGGGATATAAGCCGATACGTCACCTGCCTGAGTTTCAATAAGCGGAAGTGCAGTAAGGGATCCGCCACCTTTTACTTTGTCTTTCAATACATCGGGAAGGTCGTTCATCTCCTTTGCAATACTGTCATCAGCGATCACCTTAGCGGCACGCTCAAGCAATCTTGAGTGAAGGAAGAAAACGTCTCCAGGATAAGCCTCACGTCCCGGTGGACGACGAAGCAACAAAGAAACCTCACGATAAGCAACCGCCTGTTTTGAAAGATCATCATAAACGATCAATGCAGGACGCCCGGTATCCCTGAAGTATTCCCCGATCGCAGCACCTGCGAAAGGAGCATATACCTGCATAGGAGCAGGATCTGATGCGTTTGCAGCTACGATCGTAGTGTAAGCCAAAGCTCCTTTATCTTCAAGGGTCTTTGCAATACCTGCAACGGTAGAAGCTTTTTGCCCAATGGCAACATATATACAGTATACAGGCTCACCTGCATCGTAAAATTCTTTCTGGTTAAGAATGGTATCGATAACCACAGCAGTCTTACCTGTTTGACGGTCACCAATCACCAATTCCCTTTGTCCACGTCCAATCGGCACCATGGCATCGATTGCCTTAATACCCGTTTGAAGCGGCTCGGTTACCGGCTCACGGTAAATTACCCCGGGAGCTTTACGTTCCAATGGCATCTGGAAAGTCTCTCCTTCAATAGGTCCTTTTCCATCGATAGGCTCTCCAAGCGTGTTAACTACACGACCTACGATTCCTTCACCTACATTAATGGAAGCAATACGCTGAGTACGACGTACGGTTGCTCCTTCTTTTACATCTTTAAAAGGGCCTAAAAGAACCACCCCAACATTGTCTTCTTCAAGGTTAAGAACGATCCCTTCCAATCCGCTTTCGAATTCAACCAACTCACCATATTGTGCGTTAGAAAGTCCGTACACGTTGGCGATACCGTCACC
>JBAVJB010000033.1:0-47248 GCA_049687495.1 Salinimicrobium sp. | reverse complement strand
TGGCTGTCATTTTTTCTTTGTACTTCCTGGGGCTCAATCTGGTGCCCTGCGAAGATACTGTGACTAACTCCGCTGCTGCGGAACAGTCGCAGGAGATCCACACGGCCGACCAACATTCTTCCCCTGCCACCGACAACTGTACGCCCATCTGCCTGTGTCATTGCTGCCATGTTCATGTGGTACAGCATAATGCTGACGACTTTCAGCCGGTAGCAGACCTCCCTGTATCCACTTTGATCATCCAAAGGGGACAAAGCTCAGGCGAAGAAATTCCCCACGACCACTTCCAGCCCCCACGGGTTTAATTCAGAATTATTTTTTTATCCATCGACCGTTCCGGTTGATGCTACTTTTTTATTACTGAATTAAATCACATTTTTCATGATTAACAGGATCATTGATTTTTCGATCAATAATAAATTTATTATTGGTCTGTTAACGCTGCTGCTCATTGGCGCCGGGAGCTGGAGTATTTATGAGGTGCCGGTTGATGCACAGCCAGATATCACCAATAATCAGGTGCAGGTGATCACGCAGGCTCCCAATCTGGGAACCGAAGATATAGAACAGTTTGTCACCTATCCCGTCGAGGTAGCGATGAGCAATCTCCCCGGGGTCACCGAGATTCGCTCGGTCTCGAGGTTTGGGCTCTCTGTAGTAACCATCGTGTTTGAAGATGACATGGGAACCTACCTGCCACGACAGCTGGTTGGGGAGAAACTGAATGCCGTAAAAGAGGAAATTCCCGAAGGATTTGGTCGCCCTTCCATGGGTCCTATTTCTACAGGTCTGGGAGAGATCTATCAGTACACGCTTGAAGTGGAAGACCAGTACAAAGACGAGTATTCGCCTACTGATCTAAGGACTATTCAGGATTGGATCGTTCGTCGCCAAATGGCCATGGTTCCCGGTGTGGTCGAAGTGAACGGCGTGGGCGGAATGATCAAACAATACGAGGTGGCGGTTGATCCCGATGAACTTCGAGCCATTGGCCTCACTATTTCTGATGTTTTTTCGGCTTTAAAGAACAACAACGAGAACACCGGCGGCGCCTATATTGAAAAGAACCATCAGGCAAATTTCATCCGCGGCGAAGGCCTTGCCCGTAATATTGAGGATCTTGAAAATATCGTGATCACCAACCGCAGCGGGATTCCTATTACCGTAGGCGATGTTGCAAATGTACGTATGGGAAGTGCGGTGCGTTATGGCGCGCTCACCAAGAACGGAAAAGGCGAAGCCGTTGGGGGAATGGTCATGATGCTGAAGGGCGCGAACTCCAACGAAGTGATCGAGAATGTTAAAGACAGGATCGTACAGATCCAGGAATCGCTTCCAAAGGGCGTGAGCATTCAGTCATTTTTGGACCGCAGCGAGCTTATCGAAAACACCACTTCTACCGTCACCAAAAACCTGCTCGAGGGCGGGCTTATTGTGATCTTTATCCTGGTGCTGCTGCTCGGCAATTGGCGCGGAGGGCTTATCGTTGCCTCCACCATTCCGCTTTCCCTGCTCTTCGCCTTCATCCTAATGAATGTCTTTGACGTGTGGGCTAATTTGATGAGCCTTGGAGCGATTGACTTTGGGATCATAGTCGACGGGGCGGTGATCATTGTGGAAAGCACTGTTTTCATGATCCACCAAAGGGTGCAAAGCCACCGCATTGGGCGTAAAGAGCGTGACGCTGTTGCCGCTTCCTCGGCCAAAAAGATGATGAATTCTGCCTTTTTTGGGCAGCTAATCATTCTTATTGTCTTTCTGCCTATCCTCGCTTTGCAAGGTGTGGAAGGAAAAATGTTCCGGCCCATGGCGCTCACCTTTATCTTCGCCATGCTGGGAGCAATGATCCTCTGTCTCACCTATGTGCCAATGATCTCAGCGCTTTTTCTGAAGGAATCCCGAAAGACAAAATTTTCCTTTGGCGACAAAGTCATCACCTGGCTGCAGGACAAGTATGAACCCTTACTGAACTCGGCTCTCAAAAAGGGCAAAATCATTATAGGCTTCTCTGTTGTACTCTTCGGAATTGCCGTCTTTGCCTTCAGCCGAATGGGCGGGGAATTCATTCCGCAATTGGACGAAGGGGACATTGCCTTTCATATTATTCTGAAGCCCGGCAGTTCCCTTGAGGAAGGTACGGCTACTTCAACCAGGATTGAAGCTCTTTTGCTTCGGAAATTTCCGGAAATTGAGCAGGTAGTGACACGCTTTGGGGTTTCAGATGTGCCTACAGACCCTATGCCGATGGATATTGGGGACAGTTTTGTTATTCTGAAGCCAAAGAGCGAATGGACTTCAGCAGATTCCAAAGATGAATTGATCGCAAAGATCAAGGAGGCGATCAGCGTTTTTCCCGGGGTAAGCTATGAGTTTACGCAACCCGTAGAAATGCGTTTTAACGAGCTGCTCACGGGCGTCCGCGAAGATATTGCCGTAAAGCTTTACGGGGAAGACCTGCAAATTTTGGCCGCTAAAGCCGCCGAAATGGGCAACATCATAACTACTATTGATGGCGTGGCCGATATGAAGGTGGAAGCTACCACCGGTTTGCCTCAGATCACAGTGAACTACAACCGTAACAAAACCGCTCAATACGGGCTAAAGATCAAAGATCTTAATTCCCTCATCCAGTCTGCTTTTGCCGGAGGTGACGCGGGAGTGATCTTTGAGGGTGAGAAACGGTTTGATCTGGTGGTAAGGCTGGAGGAAAGGGAAAGAAAGAGCATTGAGAACATCCAAAATCTCTATGTCAACCTTCCTTCGGGCGCCCAGATCCCGCTCAAGGAGGTGGCAGAGATCAGCTACCAGCCCGGCCCGATGCAGATAAGTCGGGACAACACCAACAGGCGCACCTACGTGGGCGTGAACATTCGGGATCGCGATGTAAAATCGGTGGTTAAGGATATACAGGCAGCACTTTCAGAAAAACTTGAGCTGCCGCCGGGCTACTACATAAGATACGGCGGGGCCTTCGAGAATTTTGAACGTGCCAGCAAACGCCTGCAACTGGTGGTGCCCATCGCTTTGTTGCTCATCTTTGTGCTCATCTATTTCGCGCTAAGATCTTTCATGCAAACGGGAATGATCTACATCGCCATTCCGCTGGCAGCCATTGGCGGAGTATTTTCCCTGTGGCTGCGCGATATGCCGTTCAGTATTTCGGCCGGGGTAGGGTTCATTGTGCTGTTTGGAGTTGCAGTCCTCAATGGGCTTGTGCTCATCAGTGGGTTGAATGAGTTGAAAGAGGAAGGCGTACATGACCTGAAGGAAAGAATAAGCCGTGGAACAAAACGCCGCATCAGGCCCATTCTGCTCACGGCCCTTACTGATGTACTTGGCTTTCTGCCTATGGCGATTTCCGCTTCGGCAGGAGCCGAGGTACAACGACCTTTAGCCACCGTGGTCATTGGAGGTTTGATCACCTCTACTCTCCTCACGCTTTTCATTCTGCCTATTCTTTATGAGTGGGTGGAAAAGCGAAAATCAAATGATATGAAAAAGAGAAGCAAAAATCCGACGATGGCAGTTCTGCTTTTGCTGTTACTGCCTTCAGCAGTGTTTGCCCAGGAAAAAGAACTTCCGAAGTTAACACGGGAACAGGCTGTAGAGAAAGCCCTGAAAAATTACCCGCTTTTGAAGAATAAGCGTCTGGAAATAGAGAAACAGCAAGCCCTGAAGTTATCTGCATGGGAGCTGGGCCAGACGCAGGTCTTCACCGGCGGGGAAGAATTGAACGACGGCACCGGGATCTATACCGATGTGGGCGTCCAGCAGCAGGGCATAGATCTTTTGGGAATCCTTCCGAAGAAAAAACTGCAACAGGAAAAACTAACTCTAGCCGAAAAAGCTTTTCAGCTGAACGAGATGCAGGTAGCGCGAGAAGTAAAAAAGGCCTGGGCCAATGCGGCTGCAGCTAAAAAGAAGTACAGCCTTTTTGTGGCGCTGGACTCCCTGTATTCCCGACTGGAAAAAGCGGTGGAACTGCGGTATGAGGTAGAGGCGATCTCGCGCCTGGAGAAGACAACGACCCTCAACAAGGTGCGGGAAGTGGAGATAGAGAAGGAACAGGCGAAGACCGATCTTCTTCTCGCCCTGCAAAAGCTGAACCTGTGGCTTGGAGAGAATTTGCAGTATTCTGTTGCTGCTTCCGAAGAAATAGTGTCAAAAAATCTCTTTTTTGAAGAGTTAACAGAGAATCATCCCCTGCTGCAGCTGAACCAGCAGGAAGTGGAAGTGGCCAAAGCCAATACTGCTGCTGAAAAAGCCGCTTTTTTACCCGAATTCAATTTGCAGTACGGGCGGCAACGCATCGATGGGAATTCCGGCTTTTACAGTTATCAGGCGGGAATTTCAATTCCCCTGCTTTCCGGCGGAAGCTATGCCCGCGTAAAAGCTGCAAAGGTCGAGACCAGGATGGCTGAGCAGGCTGCCGATTTTAGGAAACGGGAACTACAAATGCAGTTTCAGAACGCCGTTGAGGAGTACCGGAAGTGGAGAAATTCATGGCAATATTACCGAAAGGAGGTAAAACCTCTCCTTGAGGAGCAGCGACAGGGAAGTATTCTGGCTTTTAACGAGGGGGCGATTGCCTATGTGGAGCTTATACAGAACCTGGAAAGCGCGCTGCAACTGGAATTGAAGTCTATAGAAGCTTATGGAAATTACCTGCTTTCCCTGGCAGATCTGGAATTTTACCTCACTAACAAACAAGATTAACAATGAGATACTCAAAAATAGCATTTTTAACGGCCCTTCTTTTCCTGGCCTGTAACGATAAAAAAGAGGAAAAGATTGAAGAGCAAAAACCGAAAACTGAAACCACCGCTGCACCTGTAGAGGAAGTTATGCTGTCGCAACAACAGTTTGAGGCGCTGGACATGAAAATTGACAGCCTTCAAACCCGGCTCATGAGCGGATATGTGGAAGCCAACGGGCAGCTGGAGGTGCCGCCGCAGAATGAGGCTTCAGTCACCCCTGTAATAGGAGCAAATGTGGCAAAAATTGAAGTCATTGAAGGTGAGCAAGTAAAGCAGGGACAGGTATTAGCGTACATCGCTCACCCTGAAATCATTGAACTGCAGACAGCTTATCTGAACGCCTATAATGATCTTAAATTTGAAGAAAAGGAATATAAACGGCAGCAAAAACTCTATGAGGCCGGAGTAGGTTCGGGAGAGAGTTTTCAGCGCAGTGAGGCGAAGGTGGAAAATGCCCGCGGCCGTGTAGCTGGTTTTCAGGCACAGCTAAAGCAGTTGCATATTTCTCCGGGCCGGGTAGAACAAGGGAAAATTGCGCAGCAAATTCCCGTTTTGAGCCCTATAGAAGGGGCCGTTCAGCAGGTGAACGTGCGCACTGGCGAATTTGTGCCGGCACAGTCGCCCATGTTCGAGATCATCAACACTCATCATGTGCATGTAGACCTAATGGTATTTGAAAAGGATGTTTTTAAGGTCAAAGAAGGCCAGGAAGTGCACTTTTCGGTGGCCTCCCTTCCGGCGACCAATCTTACCGCAAAGATAATTTCAGTCAGCAAGAATTTTGAACAGGATCCTAAGGCCGTACATGTGCATGCAGAGATCGAAAACCGTCCCGAGAATCTCGTTCCCGGAATGTATGTACGTGGAAAAATTGCAGTAGATGACCAACGCAGCCTTGCCCTGCCTGAGTCGGCTGTGGTGAGGGAAGGAGAAAAGTTCTTTGCCTTTACTTCGGAAAAGGAAGGAGATGCCTGGAGCTTTAAACCGGTAGAAGTGATTCCCGGCGACAAGGAGGGAGAATGGATAGCTGTCAAACTAATGCAGGATCTGCCATCTCAACAGCTTTTCGCCTTTAACAATGCCTATTATCTACAGGCCGAAATGAACAAAGGTGAAGGCGGACATAGTCATTAATTTTTTAAATTCACTGCTATGGCAGAATTAAAAAAATCTTTAGGAGTAGCCCGTCTCACATTTTATGGGGTAGGAACTATTGTAGGAGCTGGAATTTATACAGTCATAGGGGCCGCTGCAGGGCAGGCAGGCTATCAATTGTGGTTGAGTTTTATACTCGCGGCTGTGGCAGCGGTTTTGGCCGCGCTCTCTTATGCCGAGTTGACTTCCAGTTATCCCAATGCGGGTGCCGAATTCATTTTTCTGCGGAAGGCCTTTCCTGATAAAGATCTTCCATCATTTCTAACCGGGTGGACGATCTTTTTTCATAGTTCTGCTACTGTTGCAGCAGTGCTCATAGCTTTTGCCGGTTACTTTAGCAATTTCTTTGATCTTCCTGGTTGGACCCTCAGCTACGGGTTATTGGCCCTGCTCTTTGCTTTAGCCATCCTGGGAATCAAAAAATCATCAACGATCAATATAATCATGGTTAGTCTTTCCCTGCTGGGACTGGTATTGCTGATCCTGTTTGGATATTCTGAAGCCGGATTACCTGAAGCCAAAATGTTTGAAATTCCAGCGTTTGGAAAAGCCCTTACTGCAACGGGAACTATCTTTTTTATTTATACAGGTTTTGAACATATGGCTGCTTTGGGTTCTGAAGCTAAAAAACCGGGAAAAACCATACCGCTTGCTTTTTTGTTGACGATGATCATCACCACGGTAATCTATCTGCTTATCGTTTTTGTGGTACTTCAGGTAGCGAAGCCAGAGGAGTTAAACTCAGTGAATTCACCCTTGTCCCTGGCGGCGGGAAATATAAACCCCTGGTTGCCTTCTGTACTGGCTATAGCAGCTATTTTTGCCACTGCCAATGCCGCTTTTAGCGGAATGTTATCCATCAGCCGCGTCATGTACGGCATGGCTTCCAAGGCTGAACTGCCGGCTTTTCTTCAAAAGACAAATAGCAAAAAGGCTCCCTGGGCCGCCACACTGATAGTAGGTATTGGTATTGGAGTTTTTCTGCTGTTCGGCGAAATAAAGACAGTTGCCGGGATGTCTTCTCTTGGAGCATTACTGGTCTTCATAGCAATAAATATTTCCCTGATAAGATTGCGCTACAAAGCTCCGGAAAAAGAACGTCCTTTTACTGTTCCGCTGTCTATTGGGAAGCTGCCGGTTTTACCATTGCTCTCTATCCTCATTTGTGCGGCACTGGCGTTGCAGTTCAGCTGGACCGTCTATGCCGGCTTTGGAGGGGCGATTTTGGTTGGTGTTGTTTTCGACTACTTTTTTGATAAGCACAAAGCTTCTGAAGAAACCGAGGAAAAGAAGTAGAAGGCAAGAAGATGCAAAGAATAAAATATATCTTCCATTGTGAACATTGTGAACATTGTGAACATTGTAACAAAGGTGGAAGCTTTCTGTCGCATCAATATAGACAGTAGCGTAGTTTTAGGATAGGCTACGGTCATGGTTAGCGCCCTTTCCAGTAAATCATGGTTGAATATTTTATTTTCGAAAGTAAAAACAATGATTAGGTCTGTCGCGACCACATCAATTAAGGAAATTTAATCCTGCTAAATGTATTTTTGAAGGTGGTTTTTATTCCTTCCGAAGAAATTAACGCTCAAAACTCGCTCTTGGCTTAAGCTTGCCTTAAATTTGCATTTTTCAAACCTGAATCTACATGGACTATTCTAAAATAAAATTGATCGTAAGCGATATGGACGGCACCCTGCTCAACAGCAAACACGAGGTGAGTCCGCAGTTTTTTGAGCTTTTTGAAAAGCTTAGAAAAAGGAACATCTTGTTTGCTGTCGCAAGCGGCCGACAGTACTACAGCCTTATGGAAAGAATGGAGCCAGTAAAGACTGACCTTATTTATATAGCCGAAAATGGCGCTATTGTCATGGAAGGCGGGGAGCAAAAGTTCATCATGCCCATGGAGGACGAAATAGTGAAAAAGTTGATTACGGCTGTAAAAGAGCTGGACGGGAAGTATCTTGTGGTTTGCGGAAGAAAAAAAGCATATATTGACAGCACTGCGCCTGAATTCATGAAGCCTTTCCTCGAGCATTACGAGAAATATGAAGTGGTTGACGACCTGCTGCAGATAGAAGATGATGTTATTTTGAAGGTGACCATTTGCGATCCTGAAGGAGCTGAACAGCACAGCCTGCCTCACGTGAAGCATTTTGAGGAGCAACTACAGGTGAAACTTTCAGGAAAGATTTGGATTGATTTTAATGCCAAAGAGGCTCAAAAAGGGAACGCATTAAAGGCAGTGCAGGACCAGCATAATATCTCTAAAGAAGAGACCATGGCCTTTGGGGACTATCTCAATGATATGGAGCTTTTTGATCATGCAGGCATTGGATACGCGGTAGAAAATGCACATCCGGAGGTTAAAGAAGCTGCCGAATTCACTACAAAAAGCAATGATGAGAATGGGGTAAAGGCAGTGCTCGAGGAGCTGCTGTCTCAAAAATCTGTGGAAGCTTAGTTACAGCTTGTCTTCCTGTACCAGCCTTTCTTCAAGTTTTTCGGCCAGTTCCTGCAGGGTTTCAAAAGCTTCGGGAGACTTCGTTTTCTTATAACGCAGATAGGCCGCTTTGAACCTGCGGGAGAGTTCCAGCGTATAAAGGCTAAAAGAATAGAACACCTTGGAATTATACAGGTCTATGACCAATTTCTTCACATACTCTATTTGATTCTTTTTTTCTTCCTTTTTTGGAGAAATAGTTTGCTGTTCCATAAGCGGATTTTATCACAACAGGTAGGAGAACAGTTGATCTGAGGTGATCAAAGGTATTTTCTTTTTGAAGTATTCAATACCTTTTCATTTACTTTTCTTTAAAAGGAACATTTCTGCCGATGAAAGACATTTCCAGGGAGACCTGACAAGCACAACCAGGTTTTTAAAACTCATACTGAAGCGTGAGGCCCTTGTATTCTCTTCCGTAGCTGGGGTAGAAGCTGAAGCGCTCGTTCTTTTTTTTGTGCAGCTCCGGAATCAAAATTCCTGAAAGCGCACCAATTGCGTAACCCACTATATTGTCGGTAAGAAAGTGCTTTCCGGCTTTTGATCTCAGGTAGCCCACATAAGCAGGAATAGCAGCTGCCACAGCCCATACATATGGCCGTGCCGCCGAATCGGGATTAAAGTCGTTGTAGATCTTGGCAGCAAAAAAGGTAGCCGAAGCCGTTGCGGCGGTATGTCCGGCAAAAAAAGCCCGGCGGGAGCCCGGTTCACTGCGTTTCTCATAAGACAGGTCTTCATTATAGGTTAAAGGCCTGCTTCGCTTCACAGTAGCAGCCGAAATGGTAAACAAGGCTCCCGTAGTTGCCATCGACTCTACGAACATAACAGATATTTGCCCGGCGTGGCTTCGGTAATCCTTATCAACAGCCATCATAACAAAAGGAACAGCAAAGGAACCGTAAAACGGGTAATAACTGATGTCGTCGGCCCTGGCTGAGTATTGCCCGGCCAGCCAGCGATCTATTCCGGGGACATCATTCTTAGACAGCGCATTCACCTCCTCTTGAGACAAGGGTTCCATGTCCTGGATGAGTTTAAAACCAAGCCCATTCAAGGCAAGCCCGGTTCCAACCCAGGTAGCGTCCTTGGCCCAGCTGAGTTCATAAGGAGAATCTTTTGAAATATCTTGCTGAGAAAAAGAGTAAAAAGAAAAGGAGAAAATAAAAAGTAGGCTCAGTATAAATCTGGTCTTCATAATTTGGCTTTGCCCCAAATCTCGTTGTTGTAAAGCATTTTTCCTCGAAGTTTAACCTCACTCTAAGAAATAGTAAGGGGTTTTATCAGTTTTTTAATGATTAAGCCCCTTTTATAATCCATTATAAGTGGCAAAAAAGCCGTACTTTTGTTTAAATAAATAATGTGATTTTTAAACAATATGAAGATCTATACCCTACGAACGATTCAAAAATTGCCGGTTTCCAGGCAGGAGGCATGGGAATTTCTTTCAGATCCTCAAAACCTGAAGGCGATCACTCCCGACTATATGGGCTTTGACATTACAGGAGGAGGAGACAGGCCTATGTTTGCGGGGCAGATCATTCAGTATATAGTAACTCCGGTAGCCGGAATAAAAACAAACTGGGTCACCGAGATCACCCATGTGAGGGAACCGGAATATTTTGTAGATGAACAAAGATTCGGACCTTACGCGCTTTGGCACCACAAACACTTTCTAAAAGACATTGACGGCGGAGTAGAGATGGAGGATATTGTCGACTATAAGCTGCCATTCGGGTTTGTTGGCAGAATGGTTCATCCATTTCTTGTACAACCAAAGCTGAAGGAGATCTTCGAATACAGAAGAAAAAAGCTCATCGAGATCTTTGGTGATTTTCCTGAAGCCGGAAAAGCTGAAACAGAGATAAACGAAAAAGAGGTGTCAAAAATGTGATTTTTGACACCTCTTAAAACAGTCTTTTAAACGATTTCGTCAGTTCGAATTTTTATCGGCTGCAAAGCAGATAAAATGTACCTGGAATTAAGCTCTTTGAGCTTCTTTCTGTTTTTGATGACTGAACAGGTTGTGTTCTTTGATCATCTCTGTAGTTCTTTCGGGCAGCATTTCTTCCCAACCAGATTTTCCTTCGGCGATCATTTGCAGCACCTCTCGCGAATAGATGTCGAGGATCTCGGGATCGTAGTTGGTAATATCCACCACTTTACCATTGTACTTGAAGAACTTGTACAGCTCCTTCATACGTGGATGGACTTTCAGGTTCTCGCTGGTAGTGATCTGTCCGGATTCCTTATCTTTCAATGGGTATAGATAAACCTTCAGGTCTTTGAAGAAGAGCTTTCCGAAGGCCTCAAGTATACCTCCACTTAGGTGTCGGTAATATTTCTCGTCAAAGATGTCAACAAGGTTGTTGACGCCCATGGCGAGACCCATACGTTCTTTTGTGTAGCGGGAGAAATATTCCACCACGCGATAATACTCCTGGAAATTGGAGATCATCACAGTCTGGCCAAGCGAACACAGCAGTTCTGCCCGATCCATGAAATCGCGTTCGTCAATCTCTCCCTCGGCACGAAGGTTAGAGAGCGTAATCTCGAAAATGACCTCGGTATTATCTTCAGAAACACGGTTCTCTTTCAGGAACAGCTCCATAGACCTTTTGTACATGTCCATGTTTACCTTTGTTACAGGCCTGAAGCTTCCACGAAGTGCCAGAATGTTCTTTTTATAAAGGATCTTGGCAGGAAGTACGTTGTTACCGTCAGGCGCAAACATTACCGCCTCGGTCATGCCGTTCTTCACCAGCTGCAAACTCATCAAGCGGTTATCTACTTTTTCAAACCTTGGGCCCGAGAAGTTGATGGTATCGATCTCGATCTGGTCCTTATCGATATGGTCGTAAAGGTAACGCAGCAATTTTTTCGGGTTGTCGTACTTGTAATACGCACCGTAAATAAGGTTTACCCCAAGAATACCAAGAGTATTTTGCTGGAGGCGCGCGTCATTTTCATGAAACCGCACGTGCAGGATAATATCATTGTAGTCTTCTTCGGGATGCACCTGGTAGCGGATCCCAACCCAGCCGTGGCCCTTGTATTTCTTGGCGAAGTCAATGGTGGCAACGGTATTGGCATAGGTGAAAAAGAGTTTATTAGGATGTTTTTCACGAGAGATCCTTTGTTCTATAAGGTTGGTCTCGTGAGTAAGCATTTTTTTCAGCCTTTCTTCGGTCACATAACGGCGGTCATCTTCGATCCCGTAGATCGCGTCACTAAAATCCTTGTCGTAGGCGCTCATGGCCTTTGCAATAGTTCCGGAAGCTCCGCCAGCCCTGAAGAAATTACGCACTGTCTCCTGTCCGGCTCCAATTTCAGAAAAAGTTCCGTAGATATTTTCGTTGAGATTGATGCGTAAAGCTTTACTTTTTATTGAAGGGACATTTTCAAATTCCCTGTCACCCATAATGGTAATTGGCATAGCTTATTTTTTTGGTAAAAACCCTGTTAAGTTGTCTTCAAAGGTACTAAAATGCGGGGCAGAACAAAAAAATAATACTTAGTTTTGTGGTAAAATTAAGAGCATTGAAAGTTACATTTTTAGGCACCGGAACTTCACAGGGAATCCCTGTTATTGGCAGCAAACATCCTGTTTGTCTCAGTTCCGATCCTAAAGACAAGAGGCTTAGGGTTTCGGTGCTGGTCGAAGTGGACAACTATACCATCGTCATCGACTGCGGCCCCGACTTTAGGCAGCAAATGCTCAGCAATAATGTAGAACACCTGGATGCGATCCTCTTTACCCATGAACACAGCGATCACACGGTAGGCCTCGATGACATTAGGCCTTTTTTCTTCAAGCAGGGCGATATTCCCGTGTTTGCCCATGAACGGGTGATGAAGTCCCTAAGACAGCGGTTCGACTATATCTTTGCTTCAGAAAATAAATATCCCGGCGCTCCAAGCGTGCAGGAACATGTGATCAAGAATGAAGCTTTTAAGCTGAAGGATCTTTCTGTTATTCCTGTTAATGTAATGCATAACCGCGTGCAGGTTTACGGGTTCAGGATCAGGGATTTTGCTTACATCACAGATGCCAAGACCATTGAGCCCGAAGAAGTAGAAAAGCTGAAGGGCGTGGAGGTGCTGGTGGTGAATGCCCTTAGAAAAGAACCGCATCATTCTCATTTTAACCTCGAGGAAGCCCTGGAATTCATTGAGAAAGTGAAGCCGCAAAGGGCGTATCTCACCCATATAAGCCATCTTCTTGGTTTTCATGAAGAAGTACAGGCCGAATTACCCGAAAATGTATTCCTGGCCTACGATAACCTGCAAATTACCCTTTAATGCGAAAAAGCCTCTTTTTATACCTGTTCGTTTTTACAGCCTTACTTGCTATTTTCATGTATGTTTCCGGTTCAAAAATGGCAGCGGCAAAAGATCACAAGATCACCACCCTGGAAGCCGAGCTGCAACAGGCCCATAATACCTCAGATTCTCTTTATGCCGAAGCTGCTTCCGGAAGCGCTTTTGAATATAATTCAAACGAAGAAGCTTATACCTATTTTGAAAACCGTGGTTTTGATCCTTCCGAAGTAGCGCGTAAAGTGGAAGACGCCATCATTAGCCGTAACAAGGCAGATGCCGACAATGAGCTCATTCCTTATGAAGGAATGGAAGGTTTTTTCAGGATCAATAAAGTGAAGCTGGTCAACCACAAGTGGGCGCTGGCAAGCTTTACCGACGGTACCTACTGGGGTGATCTATTTATAAGCTATGAGCTTGATGATCAAGGCAACATCTCCCTGACGAGTGAAAAAGCAGTGCTGTATCCGCGGAACTAAAGGTGCTCCAAAAGCCACTTTTTGAGACCCATGAAATTTTGAGGTGCTACGCCATGTCCCACGGGAAATTCTGAATATACATTAGCGATCCCTAAAGAGTCCAGGAAAGGCGCGGTTTTTCGTGCCCATGCCACCGGGATCACCTGGTCCTGAGTTCCATGGGAGCTGTAAACAGAAAGGCCCGAAAAATCCCTTTTTTGAAAGCCTTCTTTGATGATGTCCTGGTTGATATATCCGCTAAGCCCAATGACATTCTTAATTTTTTCGGGATAGGAGAGGGCTACCGCGTGACTCAAAATACAACCCTGGCTAAACCCAACTAAAGTGACATTTTTTGCATCTACGCGATAGGTCGCTATGGCTTCATCGATAAAAGCAGAGATCTTCTCTCTAGAATCTATAGCCTGTTCATCATTGCTAAACTTTCCGCCGGCATTGTCCCAATTGATCGCATACCAGGCATGGCCAAAGGGCGGCAGCGGGTAAGGTGCCCGCAGGGAGATGATAAAAAGATCCTCGGGCAGCTCTTCAGCAAAAGCAAAAAGATCTTCTTCATTGCTGCCGTAGCCGTGCAACATGATCAAGAGAGGAGCTTTTTCTGAAGGTTTTTTGGGTGGTCTAACGAGGTGGTATAGAGAGAGGTTTTCCTGCTTCATAATTATCTTATTGTGCTAAACCATTGCTGAAATTTTTCTCCCAGCACCGGCACCAGGTTCCTTTCGCCCTGTATGGCGGCCAAAAGTCCGTAGATCCAGAGAACACCTATGAAGATCCAGAATGCTCCTGTGATCCACCAGCTGTCAAACCAGGAGATAAGAACTCCCAGTAGAAAATAGGTGATATGAATTCCCAAAGCCTGCCTGATGTGAAAAGACGCAAAAGTATTTTTGGTTTCATTGTTCATGAAATATGCAATAATTGTCCCTATAATGGTCAAATAGGCCACAATGGCTGCAGATTTTCCTTCATTTGCTACGGTATCCATAATACGGTGGTTTAGATTTACAAAATTAGGACTTTCTCAGGTTTTATTCCTCTTTTGAGGCTAAAAAGCTGCCGTTCGCATAAATGCCTAACACTTTTCCTTTTAATTCATGTCCAAGGAACAGGCTATTCTTTGAACTGCTCAAAATATGCTCTTTTTGGAACTTATAAGAAGCTTCGGGGTCAAAAAAGGTGAAATTGGCAGGCATTCCCTCGTCTATTGCGGCTTCGGGAAGATTGAAACGGTATTTCCCCGAGGTGAGCAACCTTACCGCCGTTTTTAAAGAAGTCACCTGCAGCAAAGCTCCAAAAGCAGATTCCAGGCCTATGGTCCCAAAAAAGGCATTATCGAACTCCACTTTTTTGTGTTCTACATCCATCGGGGTATGGTCTGATGTGATCATGTCTATGGTGCCGTCCTTAACACCGGCGTGCAGGGCTTTAACATCGGCTCTTGTGCGTAGCGGCGGCATTAATTTAGCATTGGTGTCAAAATCTTTGAGGGCGTCATCTGTAAAGACCAGGTTGTGCACCGCAACGCTGCAGCTCACGTCCAGGTCCTTTTCCTTGGCCTCTTTGATAAGTTCTACAGACTTAGCCGTAGAAATGGTAGGAATATGCAGTTTTCCTCCGGTGTACTCGAGGATAAAAAGGTCCCTGGCGATCTGTAATTCTTCGGCCAAAGCGGGAATGCCCTTTAGACCCAAAGAAGTACTGTTTTCGCCTTCGTTTACCTGCCCGTTGACCGCGATCTTATTCTCCTGCGGAAATGAAAACACTAATCCGTCAAAGTTCTGGGCATACAGTAAGGCCAGCTTGAGCAGGTTAGGGTTTGAAATGCTTTTTTGATAATCTCCAAAGCCAACGGCTCCGGCCTGCTGCATGTCGTAAAGTTCGGCCAGGTCAACTCCTGCGCTGTTGCGGGTTAGCGCGCCAATAGGGTAGAGGCTTACGGGACTTTCCTTTGATCTATTCTTGAGGAAGGAAACAGCTCCTTTATTATCGGTCACGGGATCATTGCCGGGGTTAAGGGCCACAGCCGTAAATCCGCTTTTTCCGGCCGTAAGCAAACCATTCTCAAGGGTCTCGCGCTCTTCGTAGCCGGGTTCCCCAAAGTTCACGCTGCTGTCAAACCAGCCCTGTGAAATGTGGAGATTATCAAAAGAGATCTCTTTATCAACATTTTCCGAAGAAATGGATGGCGCGATCTCTTTGATGACATCGTTTTCCACCAGAATATCCATTACTTTATTATCGTAAGGACTTTCGTTGTCAATGATCTTGGCAGATTTAATGAGGAGCTTCATTTGAAGAATTTTAGGATAAGCATTTCAGTAAGCAGAAAAATCAAAGCAAAAATAACAAACCATTTCCAAAGCAGGTCAACTTCCCCGGCAGATTCGATCTCGTCGAAAACATCGGGAACAGTGCTGCGTATTTTGACCTTTTCTGAAGTCTTGGGAGCTGCATATTTCAGCTCACTTTCTGCGCGGTTGTAGTTAAAGCTTAGCTGTCGCAAAGCAGCAGAATCTCTCAACACCCTGTACTGGCCGGCTGCTGAAGGCAAATCCTCCAGGTACAGCTTTACTTTATTTTGAAAGCTTTGCTGCCTAGGAATAAAAACATCTTCGGAAAAAGACAGCTTTAAAATTTCATCTTTTTCGAGGAAAGCATTCAGGCTGATCTCCTGTGATTTTCCCAATTGAAAATACAGCTGCGACGGAGAAATGGTCATATTGCCGATGTTGTACAGCGTTGGAACAATAAGCGGAGAATTTTTAAAGTTGGAGTTCTGCTCGTTTAAAGCCGCCGAAAAAAGATAAACATGATCTTTTTCCAGCAAAAAGGGTTCATTGTTCTCAAAGCTCAGCACCCTGTTTGCAGAATAGGTCACAGGAAAATAAGAATTGACCTTTGGGTACTGGAAATTCCTCACTTTTTCATCAAATACTCCCTCATACAGGGGGTTCGAAAATGCGATTTTAGTGACCAATTTTTCCTGCAGCGTTTTTTCCTTCAGTAGAGGCAGGCGCAGCGATCGAAGCAATTCGTTGTATTCCTGGGGTACAGCTTCTTCAGAAGGGATGATCACCAAAAAAACATCTTCAGAATGCAATTTTTGAAGGGTATTTACTAAAGATGACGGGATCTTCTTCGGTTCATTCAGCACAACAAGATTGGCCTGAGAAAGTTCTTTATAACCTATGTTGCTCAAAGAAAAACTGCTCAACTCAAATTCAGGGGCTTTATAGATCCTTTTCAGAAAATCTGCCTCTTCATCGCCAATGATCACAACCTTTACCGGTTGGGTCTTATTAATGCTGAAGAACAGCTGGTTGTCATAGGAAAGCCCGTTGTCATCGATCTGGATCCTGCCGTTGAGAATAGGCCCTGCGGGAAAACTGAAATCTACCGTAGCTGTTGAATCTTCTTCCAATGCTACCGATTTCTTTGCGAGCAGGTTTTGCCCGTCAAATACCGCCACCGGCACCTGCCCGGGATCAACTCCCAAAAATGACATTTTTAGCTCCAGTTTTGTCTCATCCAGCATTTTTGAAGTGAGGTAAGCAGTATCCAGGCTGATATTGCTGACGTCTTCGGGTTTTAATCGGACCAGGAATGTCTTTGCTCCCTCAACTTCAGGCAGGTCGCTGTTTTTCCTTTTTTGAAGGTCAGAGATCACAATAAAGTCTTTTTGTAAATGTGGGCCTTCAGAAAATTCATCGGCAGCTTTTAAACCTACCGTTTCCCAGTCCAGCTGGCCTGCGCTGTAATCAAGCTGTTGCAGCTTTTTCCGAAGAAGGGCCGGCTCCAGGGCTTTGAATTCCTCCTCATTTGTAAAGAGGCTAAGCTGTGCTTTTTGGGGAAGGTTCTCCAGCAGCTCCTGTACCGCGCGTTTCAGCAGCACCCCATTTTTGCCCCGGGCCTGCATGCTGTAAGAATTGTCCAGGTAGATCACGGTTTCCCGGCCTTTGGTGATTCCTGCTTCCGAAGGAAAAAAGGGCTGCGCAAAAGCGATGATAAGGCAGGCCAGCAGTAGCAATCTTGTGCACAGGATGAGCCATTTTTTAAGGCGCGAACTCTTGCGGGTTTGAAGTACTGCTTTTTTGAGGAATTTGACGTTTGTAAACTTTTCTGTCCTGAATTTTCTAAGCTGGAATAAGTGCACCAACACCGGGATCACCAGTAGGAAAAGGGCGTATAGAATTTCCGGGTGTTTGAATTGCATTGGCGCGCCTACTTTTGATCAAATGTAAGAAAAGCGTTTAGCACGACCTTTTTATTTTCATTTTAAAGTTGCTGCCCTGGCCGGGAGTAGAGCTGATGTCGATATCACCGCCCATGTGGTGTAGCATTTTTTTCACGGTGGCCAGGCCAATGCCGCTGCCGGGATTGCCGTCCCGGTCTTCATGGTCAAGGGTGGTGAAGAGGTCAAAGATCCTTTCAAAATCCTCTTGGGGAATACCGTTGCCATTGTCTTTTACCTCAAAATAGTAAAAGCTTTCATCTGCGTTAAAAACTATTTCTACCAGCCTTCTTTCCTTGTTGTTGTACTTGAGGGCGTTGCTTATCAGGTTCATGAAAATCTGGGTAAGCGCCAGCTTGTTCACCATTCTTAAACGTCCATGCTGTGGATAGATGATCTCCACATCCTGCTCCACCCCGTACAGATTCACCAGCTTCTCGAAAAAACTTTTGAGATCAACATCTTCCTCTTCCTTTTCCAGGATCTTTTCGCTGCGATAGAAAACAAGCAGCCCGTCGACATAGCTGCGAAGGCTCTGAGAGGCTTGGGAAAGATAATCTATATACTGGCGGGTGGCTTCATCAAAATTGTCTGCATTCTCTTCTTTTAGCAGCTCGGTAAGTGAAATAATATTCGCGAGCGGAGATTTGATATCGTGGGAAACCACGCTCGCAAATTTTTCAAGATCGGCGTAACGCTGTTCCAGGTTTTGCTGGATTCGGCCGTATTCGTTTTTCTGTTTTCTAAAGGTGACCAGGTTGAGCACCTGTCCTGCAAGGATCTTTAGCGAGTATTCCTGTTGCGAATCCAGTTCCTTTTCTCTAGGGTCAAAAAGCATTAATACGCCCAGGTTTTCTGAAGCAGTCGTAATGAGCGGCATACCCGCATAAAACTGGTAATTGCCAAAATCTCCTACAAAACGGGTATCCTCCTGAAGGTTCCTCACCTGAATTGGCTTTTGGTCCTGCAGTGGGATTTTCCAAAGTGCTTCTGCTTTGGTGATATCTTCGGAAGAAATTCCCACAGAGGTCTTACACCAGGGACGGCCGTTTTGCACTATGCAAATTGCGGCAGCTTTGGTCTTGCAAATTTGGGTGGCCAAAAAGAGAATATCCTGATAATCCTTTTCCGGAGCACTCTTTAAAATTTCAAATTCTTCCGGAACAGAAGAGGTCTCAAATATTGAAAACTGCGTGTTAGGCATACTTTAAACTAGTATTGAAGTAGTTAAAGATATTAATTGTACCTAAACATTGTATAAGAATGGCTTGCTATTTTGATTCATATACCTTTATTTTTTCTAAAAAAGTGAAATATACAGTCAGTTATTGAATTTCTTTTTAATACGAAAAGGATTTTTCTGATTAAAGAATTCCAGAGAAGACTATTTTAAAAATAGATTATTCCCTCTTTAAATAAAATCATCAGGAATTTTTGACCACACCATAAACGGGGGTTTTCACCCATTGATAAGCAGTCTCTTTAAGGCTATTTTTGATCGAATACTTATCATTTTTTGATACCTCCCGAAATTCCTTCCCCCCTGAAGATAATTATGTTGTTGCAGTATTGCTATCATGCTGGATGATATTGAATATTAACCATTTTAAACTATATATCATGAAAAAACTAAAATTATGTTTTGCAACCCTGGTTGTTTTTACGATGATCTTTACCTCCTGTAGTAAGGATGAGGCGCAAATTGATAATTCAGACAAAGCCAGTCTGACCTTTTCAGCAATCGTCAATGACGCAGTAAATAAAGCGGCTAATCGACAATCAATCGAAGATCTTCCTGATTGTTCAGCTGACGCACCGGCTTACGTACGGATTGTTTTAATGCAAGGGGGCGTGGAAGTTGTAGGTACCGCAGCTGATCCCTACAGAGTTGATCTAGTCGAGGGACAGGTGTTTACACAGGAAGATCCTGCACTTGAACTGGATCCCGGAACCTATACCCTTGACCATTTCTCGGTTTACAACGCGGCAGGTGATCTTATCTGGGTTGCACCAAGAGAGGGCTCTGATCTTGCTGGTTTTGTAGATGTTACTTTACCGGTTACATTCAATCTGGGAGCCGGAGTGAAAAAGTATGTGGATGTTTCTGTGCTATGCTATGACAATCGCGATGTCAATGAGTATGGCTATCTGTTTTTTGAACTTGATGCTACAATGGCATATGAGTACTGTTTCTTCGCCAATTATTGTGATGATGAAGGAAGACACTACACCGCCAACTACAGCGTAAATGTCTGGTTAGGAACTGACAACACAGGAGCACCTTTATACATGAATCTCGAACCTGTTACCGGAGTTGATGATAATGGAGATTACTTTGCATCACCTCTTTGTATGGCCCTTCCAATGAATGATAATCCCGATGAAGAGTATATTTATTATGAAGTAACTCTACTTGATTGGGACGAAAATTATGGTACAGTAACTCCAATTGTACTTAATGGTACATTAAGCAGAAGTGATATCGAAGGCAATTTTGGTCCTGATAATACAGTGGATTACGAACATCTTCGATTCAATTGTAGCCCAGGAGGTGAAGAACCAACCGGTCCAGCTTGTTTACCTGCCCTTACCGGTGATTGTGAAAGAGTATTGTTCATCCAGATGGTAAGCAATGGTGATCAACCTGCAGGAACCACTCAAGCCTATCCAATTTACACCGAAGATGGGGATGAAGTGGGTACAATAACCTATAATTTATACCAGCGTCCTGCAGGAAAGGATCTTTTAACAGGAACTGTTGACCTTGATGCCGGATGGACTGCCACTAATGCAAGATTTACTCTTCCTAACGTAGATGAAGATGATGTTTGTGTCAATAACATTAACGACGACAACTTCGACCTGGTTTATGAGGCCAATAGTCTTAGTTATCCAGTTCAGGCAAGGGTTGCTATTAATGTTTGTCCTGCACCGCAGTAATACAAAAATTCTAAACTTGACCAAAAAAGGCTGCCCATTAAGGGCGGCCTTTTTTCTATAGCACAATTAATATTTCTCAAAAACTCCGAGTCCAAAAAGTGCATAATCATACTTCACCGGGTCCTGCGGATCCAGCTTCCGAAGATTATCATCAAGTTCCTGCAGCGCTTTTGCATCGTTCTGTTTTCGCTTTAGCAGCCCCAGTTTCCGGGCGACATTTCCCGAGTGGACATCAAGCGGACAGCTGAGTTTGGCCGGAGAAATGCTCTTCCAGATCCCAAAATCCACATCGCCGGCATCTTCCCTAACCATCCACCTAAGGTACATGTTGATCCTTTTTGCTGCGGAATTCTTCAGCGGATCGCTCACATGTTTTTGTGTTCTTGAAGGGTGGGGTAATTCAAAAAAAACTTTTTTAAACTGATGAATCGCAGGCTGTAAGCTGCTGTCACTTGAATGTTTGCTGAAGATGCTTTCTAGTCCGCCATGATTGGTGTAAATGTTCCGCAGCGCCTGAATAAAATAGGTGAGATCTGTCCCGTTGAAAGTGCGGTGCACAAAATTTTCAAGCCGTTCCAAATCTTCTTCGGAATGTTCCATCACAAAATCATACGGTGACTGGTCCAGCATTTCCATCATGCTGCCGGCATTTTTAAGGATGCTCTTGCGGTTACCCCAGGAGATGATCGAGGTCAGGAAACCTGAGATTTCTATGTCTTCTTTTCTGGAGAACCGGTGCGGGATCTGCACAGGATCGGTATCTATAAATTCAGGAGTGTTGTATTGTTCTACCTTGAAGTCGAGGAATTCCTTTAATTCAGAAGTTGTCAAAAATGCGATTTTTGTGGCGTTATATAATATTGCCGTCCACCATGGTCAGTTTCTTATCTGCCATGTCGGCCAGCTCTTCATTGTGCGTAACGATTACAAAAGTCTGGCCAAATTCCTTCCGCAGCTCAAAGAAGAGCCTGTGCAGGTTCTCTGCAGATTCACTGTCGAGGTTCCCTGATGGTTCATCTGCAAAGATCACCCCCGGATTATTGATGAGGGAGCGGGCTACCGCCACTCTTTGCTGTTCCCCGCCGCTCATTTGAGACGGCTTGTGATCTGCCCTTTTTGAAAGGCCTAAAAACCCGAGCAATTCTTTTGCACGTCGTTCCGCTTCAGGTTTTGGGGTATTGTGAATATAAGCCGGAATGCAGACGTTTTCTAAAGCCGTGAACTCGGGCAACAGCTGGTGGAACTGGAAAATGAACCCTATATTCTCATTTCTGAACTTTGAAAGCTCTCTTGAATTGAGCGAGAACACATCGACGCAGTTCACCTTTAGTTCACTGTTGGTGTTCCTGTCCGGCTTCTCAAGCGTTCCCAGGATCTGCAGTAAAGTGGTCTTTCCTGCACCCGAAGCTCCTACGATAGAAATGATCTCGCTCTTAGCGATGTGCAGGTCAACACCTTTGAGCACATGAAGATCGTTGTATGTTTTATGAATATTTCGGGCTTCTATCATATTTGAAGGATTCTACTGCAATATTAGGTTTAAATCGCGTTTTTCACGGTATTATAATCCAAATAATAAACAATTCTTAAGGAAAGGTTGTGCCTCACCGGTTGCTGGAACAGGTTGTCCAGGCTTTGCGCATAATCCAGCTCGCTCTGGTTGTCCAGTTTGAAAATGGAATTGCGGTACAACAGGATCATTTCACTGCCGGGCGCGAAACGCCACTGGTAGCTTAGATCCAGGTTCCAGATGTTAAAATTGGCATCGGGATCATTTTCTGAATCAACAGCATAGGAGGTATCCTCCAGTTGGCCGTTGTCCTGTAGGCTGTAATATTGACCATCGGCAAAATTAGCAGCCGACCAAAAATTCCTGAAGCTAAGGCTGATCGCTTTTTTGGTGCTAAAGTTATAGCTGCCCTGCAGGGAATTTTCAACGCTTTCCATATCACGGTTCCCAAAAATGACATTTTGAGGCTGCAATGCTACAAAACTGCTTCGGTCGTTCTCCTTTAAATATTCAAACCTGTAAATAAGGCTGAATTTATTGTTGAACCTGAAGCGCGGGCTAAGGATCAAATTCAGCTTGTTGTACCCCGAGCCAAAAAAGTTGCTGTAAGTACTCCTGATATCGTAAGCGAACCTGTTTCGGTAATCTGAAGAAACCCAGGCGTTGGCAATGGTATTTCCGGGGTACAGGATGTAACTGTTCGCCCTTCGCGGTTCAAAAAAGTCTTTATACTCGGTATTCACATCCCAAAAACCTCCAAAGGCAAAACGGTCACGGGTCTGGCCGAAGAAACTCGCCCCAATTCCGGAACGTACGCTTACATCGGGCTTATACCTTCTCTGGTGATTTCCGTAGAAGCCAATGCGGTATTGATTGAAGATCCCCTGAGGTTCAAAAATGCGGTAAGAGGTATCCCAATAGAAGTTGTTGTAGTTGTTGGTAAAATTTAGGCCCAGGTCATTGATGTCATAGGTCTCATTGGCAAAGTCATGGGTCACCCCATACCTAAAGTTGCCTTTTGTGCGCGAGACACTAAGGGTAGAGGCAAAGCCGGTAAGGTTTGAGGCAGGCAGATTCACATTGCTCATTTTT
Source organism: Salinimicrobium sp. (assembly GCA_049687495.1). Classification (GTDB taxonomy): domain Bacteria; phylum Bacteroidota; class Bacteroidia; order Flavobacteriales; family Flavobacteriaceae; genus Salinimicrobium. Next base: position 24,264 of record JBAVJB010000033.1, on the reverse strand, counting down.
GCCTCTCCCGAAAAATTAAAAGAGCTGGACTTGTTGTACACGTCAAACAGGAATCCCGAAACGTTCCCGTCCCTAAAATGCCCTTCGCGGGTCACATTGGTATTGATTATAGAAACCGAAGACTTCTGGTCGAACTGCTGGTCCAGCACCAGGATGTTGTAATTGGCAAAAGGTTCGGTGACGATCTTGCGGGTCTCGTCTGTAGTTGTGTTCCTTATTCGTGCTGAAGTTTTTTCAGTAACCGCATTAAAAAATCCTATTCCCAGGCCGCTTTTGGTCCTTCCGGAGATCTTTAAGGCATTCAATAGATTTGTCTTTTCAGGATTATCAATGACCTCCTCGTCGTCTAGTAATTGATCCTGAACGTCATTAAAACCAATAGGCGTATCGCCGATCCTCCTGGAATAGAAGAGCCCGCCTTTGGTGAAGAGTTCGGTTCCTTCCGTGAAGAAAGCTCGGTTCTCTCCATAGGTCTGTTCAAAAGGCCCCAAATTTAATTCTACTTCGTCATAAGCAGTCTGGCCAAAGTCGGGGATAAGGGTCGCATCTAAAGTAAAGGCGTCAGAAATGCCATATTTAAGATCCATTCCGGCGTTAAAAGAAGTGTTGGTGTTGCCGTCAAAACGGTCCACCTCCCCAGAAACATAAGGGTAGAAGCTCAGCCTTACCGGAGCATCAATATTGCTGATGCCGGTAAGCTGCCCATTGTAATGCGTAAATTTTCCTACAGATTTATCTACATAGTTCCAGACATAGGTTTCATTACGACTGTTGATCATCCTTCCAAACTGCAGCCCCCAAACCTGTTCCTCTTTTTCGGGAAAACGCAGGGCAGAATAGGGGATCCTGGCTTCTACAAACCAGCCGTTCTCCCCAATACTTACTTCGGCCTCCCAAACGACGTTATAAGAATAATCTTCGTTTTCCCCTCTCATTTTTGCATCGGCCAGAGTTCCGGCCGCAGTAACCACAAAACGGGTCTGGTTCTCCCCATCGTTGTAGGTGTTAAGGTCAACTATAAAATAATCTGCAATTGGTATATTATCCCGTTGGGCAAATTGCCTCCTGATGCTTTCAGGATTATCATCATACAGGTAAGCTGCAATGTAAAGAGCTTCATTAGTATAGGCGATCTTGACCTCGGTAGGATGTGAAGAAGGCGCAGGAGTACCGTCGCCCGGCTCCAGCATCACAAAATTGTTTGCAACCGGCAGGCCTTTCCATACCTCCTCATCAAGAATTCCGTCGATATCAGGGGCATTAGTGATCCTTGTGGCCCGGTAATTCTTGTTCACAGGTTCCTGCTGCGAAAACACCAGATTGGAAATTAGAAAAGAGAGGAGGAGAAAACGATATCGAAAGGGCATGAAGTTATAGCTTTTTATAGGGGATCATGAGTGTTTGCAATTTTACTGAAGAAATGCAAAATTAGAAAATCTTAACCTAACCAATATTGGAGTTTCTGCGGAATTTGGTTACTTTAAGAAAAAGAACCGACTATGGAAGAGAAGAAAATTGAGATCGCCACCTTTGCCGGCGGCTGCTTTTGGTGTACCGAAGCAGTATTCCAGCGCATTGAGGGCGTAGAAAAAGTAATTCCCGGTTTTACGGGTGGAGATATAAAGAATCCGGCCTACCGGGAGGTGATCTCGGGCAGGACCGGGCATGCAGAGGCTATACAGGTACACTTCAATCCTGAGCTCACCTCTTACGAGGAGCTGCTCAACATCTTCTTTAGCACCCATGATCCTACGACTTTGAACAGGCAGCAGAATGATGTGGGTACGCAATACCGCAGCGCTGTTTTCTATCATTCCGAAGAGCAAAAAGAAACAGCCGAAAAAGTCAAAAAAGAACTTGAAGAAAAAAACACCTTTTCGGGACCTATAGTGACCGAGATCAAGGAGGCAAAGGCTTTTTATGTGGCCGAGCAGGAGCATCACGATTACTATAACTCCCATAGAAGCCAGCCTTACTGCCAGGTGATCATAGACCCCAAGGTGCAGAAGCTGCGCAACAAGTACTCTCACAAGTTAAAACCTGCAGAAGCCGGATAACGGCACCTTTTTTGCTTTATCTACATCAAAACCAGAAAAATGATAAGGAAAAAGAAAAATTCTCTCATAAAGTCCCTTGTTTTGGACGGCATTGGTATGGCAACTATTGCAGTACCCCTGGTAGGTCCCTTTCTCGATCTTTTATGGGCACCATATGCGGCAAAAAAGATGTCTGAAATGTACCCCGGGAGACAAGGAAAGCTGGCATCGGCCATTGTTTTTATTGAGGAGATCCTTCCGTTTACCGATGTAATTCCAACCTTTACCCTGATGTGGGTTTATACCTACGTTTGGAAGAAAGAACCAGCGGTCGCCGGAGATATAATAGAAGTAGAGGCTTACTAGCTTTTTTTGAAAAACATATAAATATAAAGGCCCAAAAAGGGCCTTTTTTGATGCTCTTAAAAATTCAGCCTTGCACTTATAATAAGATTTCTCCCCATGTTGGCTATGCCGTCCGGCTTGAGCCGGGAAAGATGGGCGATATAGGTTTTGTTCAAAAGGTTGGTGCCGCTAAGCTGCAGTTCTAAGGTTGCGAAATTCAGATCCAGATTTCCGCCGAAGCCGGCATTCCAAAGAGCATACCCGTTCGACGAGGTTTCGAACAAGCCTGTCCTGTTTTGGTCAAAAACGCTCTTTAAGCTGATCGAAAAATAGCTGTCATTCACCAAGCTGAATTCCTGCATTTCAAGTCTCAGCCTGTTCATTACCGAGTGGGCCGGAATAAGAGGCAAAGCCTTTCCATTTTCCTGTTCCCCGATAACCATTTCAAAACTGCTTTCAAAATGCAACCAGTCCAGTGGGTGCGGATGCAGGTGAAAACCCGCTTCCCCGCCGTAAAGCCGGGCATTGTTTTGCACATATTGATAGACATCATTCTCATCGATGATTCGGCCGGTAGGCTCCAGATAGATGTAGTCGTTGATATGGTTGTAAAAACCGTTGGCAAAAATCTCAATGTGCCGGTTGCGGTATTCCAGCGACAGGTCAAACTGGTAATTTTGCTCATTATCCAGTTGCCGATTACCAATTTCATAGCGATTCGCTCCTTCATGTGTACCGTTAGAAGTGAGTTCAGCTAAATTTGGCGCCCTAAAACCGGTAGCCAAATTGAGCCTTGCGGTGATCTGCTTCGGGAAGTCATATTTCATACCTAAAGCTCCATTGTAGCTGTCAAAACTTCTTGAAACTGCTGCAATATAGCCTTCAAATCCTGGTTCTCCATGAGCTTGGGCATCAATGAATCGGTGGTCATACCTTAAGCCGGCCTGAAAATCCACTTTTTGAAGGTGATAATGTGCCGTACTCAAAATTCCCACATCATTGATAAGTGCATCCGGAATCAACAGCTCTTCGCCAAAATTATTGTTGGTTTGATGCATGCCCTGCAATCCCATAATGAGGTCTAAATTTCCCTTTTTTGGAAGGTTATACTTCAAGTCGTAACTCAAGGTCTCCAGGTGCATTTCCAGGGCAGGATCTATAGTTTCTTCAAATTCTTTTCGATCGTTGAACGTATATCCCAATTTTAGATCAAGGCTTGAGCTACTCAAATAGAATTTATTATCAAGACTCAGCACATGATTTTGAACCAGTTGGTATGGAAAAACGGGCTCTTTGGCAGTCGTTTGTTCCCCAATTTCTTCGGGTATTCCCAATTTGTTGCTGTTGTAATTGTAGCGCAGATCGGCTTTGTAAAAATCATTTCTAAAGCCCAATCCTGTCTTCAGGTCCCATTCCTTAAAGCGGCTGTTGGTGACGCGTTCTCCGTCCCCGGTTTCATAATCACTGTGAGCGGCATAATTTCCGCGGATCAAAAACTTCAGTTTTTCTCCGGAAGATTTGAAGCCGGCATTGGCTTCATTTCCTAAAGTATTACTGTAATAAACCGCCTTGGCATCGACCTGGGAACTATCGGCAGGGGCGTATTTTTCAGGATTAAGATAGAGTACGCCGCCAAGAGCATCGCTTCCGTAGAGCAGGGAAGCAGGGCCTTTAATGACCTCCACGCTTTCCATGCCCGAACTGCTCAGCCCAAGCCCGTGCTCGTCTCCAAACTGCTGATTTTCCAGCCTCACGCCCTGCGTATAAACCAGAACCCGGTTGGAGCTCAACCCGCGAATAACGGGTTTGCCAATTCCCGAGCCCGTGGTAATATTCTCAACTCCTGCAATGCTCGAAATACCTTCGGAAAGGTTTAGAGCGCCGTTCTTTAGTTCATCTGCGTTCAGCCGTTCCACCTTCATCACATTCTCGCTTTGCAGCTGGTGAAATGGTGTGGAAACGATAACCTCTTCCATCTCAATGGCAGTAGGAGAAAGCTGAATATTTAATTCATTTTCCGAAGGAATTTCAACTTCAAGGGTTTTCGAGCCGTAGCCCAGGGAAGAAAAGAGGAAGGAAAAATGGCCTTTTTGAAGCCCATCCAGCTGAAAGTTTCCGTCCAGGTCTGTAATCGTTCCTTTTTCAAGTTGTTGTATGTATACTGTTGCGCCAACCAAAGGTTCGCCGGTATTGGCATCTGTTATTTTCCCGGTGACGGTATTTTGGCCATAGGTAAAGAAGGCTGTAAGACAGAACAGCCAAAAAAGTAATTTTTGCATTTGATCTTGTTTAAGTACTTAAAAAATGTTCGCTAGCAAGGGAGAACATTTTGCGGCGGTCCTCTTCGGAAGAAGTGCAGAGCGCGCTGCGTACTTAAAAAGTGATATTCCTGCCCGTCTTTTTCCCGATGGAAAACGGGAGCAACAAGACGATAGGCAAGGAATTCGCGAGAAGAAAAAGCATTGTGCTGAAAATGGAACAGCGAACAATCCTGGTTATGTTGATGGAAATGAGAATCTGAATAATGATTGCAAGAGTGATGCTGGTGTCCCGCAAAAATGTGGGCAAACTCTACCGAAACAGGAAAGAGCAGGAGCGCAACCAGAAAAACCGACAGGAACTTCTTCAGCAAACTCATCAGCTAAAAAGTTTTGCCAGGCCTAACCTGCCCAGCATTTTCTTTTCAAATGCCCAGAAAAACCTGGACTGTCCAAAAAGCCAACCATAGGTTACCAGTAACATTTGGTAAGTAGGGAAGATGGTAAGTATCCTAATGCTGTAGTAGCTCAACCCGCCCCAAAAGAATTCGGGGGCAAAATCCCATCTGGCAAAACCCAGGAATTCAAGCAGCGGCCTCGCCAAAAAGACTGAGGATGAGCCGGTAATGGCAAAAACCGTAATGATTACGGCAACCTGGAAGTTAGACTCAATACCCCAACGCTGTTTGAACTTTTTCATGCGGCAAATATAAAAAAGAAAAGGCAGAATCTTTTGATCCTGCCTTTATAGAAAGTTTCACGTCACCTGCGGGTGGGTACCGAAAACCGCTGCCCATACTTGCGGCTTAAATAGACGAAGTAGTTGTAGAGCTTGTAATTTACTTCATAGCCATAGTCGATCCCCGGCTCATAATTGATCTCCTGTTCATAGATCTCGGGATTATATACCATAGGCTGGCGCACCCGCTGATTGTAGTCGTTTACCAGGAACTGGTTCTTGTTCTCCAGGTATGATTGGGTGTAATAACCTTCGGGATGTGCGATAGCCTTCAAGAAATAGGAAAAACCGGGGTCAATAATCAGGATCTCGTATTCAAGGCTGTCATTAGCGATACGCACAGTATCTCCCTCAGCCACCGGTTCCCCCTTGTTCATTTGCCGGTTGCGCGTGGAGGAACAGCTGTAAATGAACAAGCCCAGCAACAGGACGTAAATTAGATTTTTCATCTTTCTGTGGTTTAACCTTTAAAAAAGCCGCCAAGGCCTTTGCCTTTGTCTTTTCCCCCAAAGAGTTTGCCAGCAACATCGCCGGCTATATCTTTTCCTTTGTCAGAATCCATTAAAGTTTCCAGTAATGACTGGTCATGCGAGGAATTGCTTCCTAACACTGACCCAACCAGGCCTGAAATTCCGCTTTTTCCAACATTGTCTTTGCGCTTCTGTTTCCCCAGGATACCCATAACCACAGGGGCTGCCATTTTGAGCAGTTTACCCACTTTTGACGCATCCATGCCTGTTGCAGAACTCACAGCAGTCTCTATTTTGGATTGGCTTCCGCCAAGCACGTGCCCCAGAATTCCGGAGCCTTCACCCAGAAGGTTTCCAACACCTAAGCTGCCCAATTTGTCCAGAATGGAGCCGTTATGCTTCTCTTTTTCCAGTTCATGATTGAGTTTTTCGGCCCCTTCAGGTTCGTTGGTGTTCTTTTTGATCGCGCCCATGATCATGGGCAATGCCATTCCCAGTACAGATTTTACCTTATCGGGAGACTCGTCTACCTCTTTGCTTGATTTCTGAACAAAATCTTTTCCGGTCGCAGTATCTAAGAAATCTAATATCGATGCCATAGTTTTTTGTTTTTAATTTACAAAAATTTCCGGCGGCGGGAGAAAGCCTTAAAATTCATTTCACAAAAAAAATGCTTCCTTTAACAGAAGCATTCATTTTTTAAGAGGTCTCAAAAATGTTATTTTTTGAGGGTCTTGATCACCTGGTCTGCAAGTTCAAGTCCTATGCGTTCCTGGGCTTCATTTGTTGCAGCTCCAATATGAGGACTCAAGGAGACCCTGCCGTTCATCAAAACTTTTATGGCGGGCGAAGGCTCCTGTTCAAAGGTGTCAAGGCCGGCAAAAGCCACTTTTCCGCTTTCAAGGGCTTCAACAAGGGCGACTTCGTCGATGACTCCACCTCGGGCAGCGTTGATAATACCCACACCGTCTTTCATTTTCTTGATCTCATCTCTACCAATGACCGGCTCTTTTTGGGCGGGTACATGAAGAGTAATAAAATCTGAATGTTTAATAAGCTGATCAACAGGTTCTGTCTTGATAGGGATTTTGATCTCCTGGTGGTTGTAAAATTCCAGGGTAATTTCAGCTTCGCCTTCGGTACGGTCACTGGCAATGACCTTCATTCCTATACCCAAAGCGATCTTTGCGACTTCGCGGCCAATCCTTCCGAAGCCAATAATACCGAGTGTTTTTCCGCGTAACTCACGGCCGCCGGCATAGTTCTTTTTGAGTTCCTTGAAGCGGGAATCTCCTTCCAAAGGCATATTTCGGTTGGCATCGTGCAGGTAACGCACTCCTCCGTAGAGATGAGCAAAAACCAGTTCGGCAACAGAGCTGGAAGAGGCAGCAGGAGTATTGAACACGTGCAATCCCTTTTTACGGGCATATTCCACATCAATATTGTCCATTCCCACACCGCCACGGCCTATTACCTTTAGGTTAGGGCAGGCGTCGATAAGATCTTTCCTGATCTTGGTGGCGCTGCGCACCAGAATAGCGTCTATTTCCTGTTCGTTGAGATAATTCTTTAACTGTTCCTGGGCTACTTTAGTAGTAAGAACTTCAAATCCGGCATTTTCCAGCGCTTCCTTTCCGGCCGGCGCAATACCGTCGTTTGCTAAAACTTTCATTCTGTATTTGTTGAGTTTTTATGCTTTTCTTTCGAGTTCGCTCATCACATCTACAAGCACTTCAACGCTTTCCAGCGGCAGGGCATTGTACATGCTTGCACGGTAACCACCAACACTCCTGTGGCCGTTGAGCCCATTAATTCCGGCTTCTTTCCACATGCTGTCAAAGCTTTCCTTGAGATCGTCATTCGTCAGGTTAAAGGTGGCGTTCATCATTGACCGGTCTTCTTTGTTGGCATAACCTTCAAAAAGGGGATTTATATCGACCTCTGAATAAAGCAACTTCGCCTTTTTCTCGTTTTCCTCTTCAATACCTTTTATTCCTCCTTTTGCTTTTAGCCAGCGCAAAGTCAACATGGAAACATACACCGCGTAAACAGCGGGAGTATTGAACATGCTGGCCTTGTTAAGGTGAACCTTATAATCCATCATAGACGGAATAGAACGCTCAACTTTGCCCAGAATATCTTCTTTTAGCACCACCAGCGTAGTACCAGCCGGGCCCATATTTTTTTGAGCGCCCGCATAGATAAGGTCAAACTGTGAAAAATCCATTTCGCGTGAGAAAATATCACTGCTCATGTCGCAGATCATTGGCCGTGGTGTCTTCGGAAATTCTTTTAGCTGTGTTCCGTAGATAGTGTTATTGCTGGTGCAGTGAAAGTAGTCTACATCTGAAGGAATAAAATATCCTTTTGGAACGTATTTGAAATGTTTATCGGCAGAAGATGCGACTTCGGTCACCTCGCCAAAAAATTTAGCCTCTTTAACGGCTTTTGTGCTCCAGGTCCCGGTATTGAGGTAAGCTGCTTTGTTTTTTAATAGATTGTAAGCCACCATAAGGAATTGCGTGCTGGCTCCTCCCTGCAGGAAAAGGGCTTTGTAGCCTTTTCCTTCCAGCCCAAGCAGCTCAAGCGCCAGGTTCCTGGCCTCCTCCATAACATCTACAAAATCTTTACTGCGGTGCGAGATCTCAAGAATAGAGAGTCCCGAATTATTGAAGTCTAATATGGCCTGAGAAGCCTCCTGGAAGACCTCCTGCGGAAGTATACAAGGTCCCGCGCTAAAGTTGTGTTTTTTCATATGGATTTTTTTAACAGTTACAAATATGAGAAAAACCAAGCGGAATACTTGTTAGTAAAATGATAATTTAGGACGACAAGCAGCGTAAAACTGCCGTTTTTACACCTTTTTCGTCAGGAATTCAAGCGTGTCTACATTATCTGCATAATCCCAAAGTTTTGGCTCCTGTGTCTTTCCGAAATCTACCTCGTTCTCAAAAAGATCCCGACTTACCACACACTGAATTTGCTCTTTTTGGGCCTGTAGTTCCTGTTTTAGTGAATCCAGGTCAGAATATCGTTCATAGAATAGTGTACCAATAGGGGAGCCGAAGGATTTATCCTCCTTCAGAATTAAAAAGCCATTTTCCAGCAGCTTGAACATGCTCATGAGATAGACCGCCTTGTTGTAGTCGTAATTGTTGGCGTATTTATCCTGATTAATGATGGAATTCCAGGAGTACATGGCCTTGAAAAAGGCATCAAAATCGTAATCCTGCGGCACATAAAGTTTGGAAACGTTCCTGCAGCCAAGCCCGTAATATCTAAAAATGTCTTCGGCAAGCGCGTTAAGTTCTTCTTCGGTCTCTTTTCCCGTTAGAATAGCTACGGAATTCCTGTTCTTCCTGATGATGGAAGGTTTGTCTTTGAAATAGTACTCGAAGTACCTGGCCGTGTTGTTACTGCCGGTCGCTATAACGGCATCAAATTTTTCCATTTTTCGGCCGGTATCTTTTACGAATTCTACGGAAGCTTTCCATTCCGGAGCAATGGTCGTAAGATAATCTGCAATTACAGGAAGCAACACCTGGTCATTAGAAGATAACTTCACCAAAGCCTTATGGCCGCTTATGATCACCGAAAGAAAGTCGTGAAAACCAACCAGCGGAATATTTCCTGCCATGATAATACCCACCGTTTTTGGAGTAATATTTTCAAGATGGTAGGAGGAGAGCCATTGATCCAGGTTTTCAGCAGTTAGCGCTTTGCTCCACTGCTGCATTGAGAAAAGCACATTTTCCAGGTTGAACCAGCCGTTGTGGTGGATGGCGGCTTCGGCTTTTTGTTTTACCAGCTCAAAATAAGGATCATTGTGAGGAATACCCTCTTTCTTTTCTATTCCTGCAGTGGTAAACTGTCCCAGGAACTTTCCGAGGATCTCTAACTTTTCTTTACGCTCCTGGATTGTCATTTCCTTATTTGTTTAAGAACTGATTTGGCTTTAAATTTGTGCAAATTTAGAATAAAAATAAGCTATGGCAATTATAATAACCGACGAATGCATCAACTGTGGTGCCTGTGAGCCGGAATGTCCCAACACCGCTATTTATGAAGGAGCCGATGACTGGCGCTACGCAGATGGCACAGATCTTCATGGGGATGTTGTCCTGCCAAACGGGAAACCCGCAAATGCCGAAGAGGCGCAGGAACCGCTAAGCGATGAGATCTACTATATCGTTCCCGATAAGTGTACCGAGTGTAAAGGTTTTCACGAAGAGCCACAGTGTGCGGCCGTGTGTCCTGTAGATTGTTGTGTGCCCGATCCTGCCAACGAGGAGACAGAGGAGGAGCTTCTAGGAAAGCAGCGCTTCATGCACGAGGACGAATAGTTTTTCAAAACATTATAAAAAACAAAAAACCTGCAGTTTCCTGCAGGTTTTTTTATGCTTTTCAAAGTACCAATTACTTGATCTCTACTACTTCAAGATCAAAAGTAAGGTCTTTACCTGCAAGAGGGTGATTCCCGTCAACAACAATGCTGTCTTCTTTTACTTCTCTTACTACAAGGTTCATTTCGCGACCGTCGGGGCTTTTAGAAACCAATCCCATTCCAACTTCGGGCTTAATCTCTTCCGGAAGTTGGTTTTTGTCCACTTCCTGGATCAGTTCCTGTCTTGGCTCACCATAAGCTTCTTCAGAAGGAATATTGATCGTTTTCTTTTCATTCACCTCCATATCCAGTAGGCCTTTTTCAAACCCCGGAATAAGCTGTCCCTGACCCATGGTGAACTCGATAGGTTCTCTTTCTAAAGAACTGTCGAAAACCTGCCCGTCAGCCAGTTTACCGGTGTAGTGTACTCTTACTGTGTCATTGTTTTTTACCTGACTCATGTCTAAATTGTTTATCAATTAAAAATTTGTGAAATGGAAATAAAACAGAAAATAAAAAGGAGAGACCTTAACAGCGCTGGATGTAATCCCACATTTCGGTGCGCAAAGGTACATTTTAATTTAGGGAAACCCAAGCCGATAGGTAAATGATTGATTTGTAAGGGGAAAGCGCCTATTTTAAACATGCATAAAATAAACTTCCAAAAATGCAGTTTTTGAATCATTATTTTTCTCAAACACCTTCTTAAAAGAGGGTTAAGAAGCAGCAAATAGTTCAGAAAACACAAAAAAATTAGTATGTTGGTAATGATGTCTTTTAAACTAATGAATAAAATACTGCTTATTCCATTCTTTTTTCTTTACGCCACCTGGAGCTGCAATGATCCTGGAGTTGATTATTCCGATTGGCAGTCAATGACCGTTACTGCTTCGGCATACAACTCGGTGAAGGTGCAGGGGGAAGGCAACCCAAAGATCACCGCCTGGGGGGATACCTTGCGACCCGGCGTGCGATCTATAGCGGTGTCCCGGGATCTGTTAAGAAAAGGCCTTTCTTACCAGACTCCGGTAAAGATCGAAGGGCTTGACGGGGTGTTTATTGTTAATGATAAGATGCACTCCCGCTGGCGCAACAAGATCGATATCTACATGGGGCTGGAAAAGGAAAAAGCACTGGAATGGGGCAGGAGGAAAGTGACCATTCATTTTCCTGCGGAAACGGAAGAAGAATAGCCTAAAATCAATCAAATGAGAGAAGGAATAAAGGGGTTCATCAACAACATTGAAAGTACTATACGAAAGAATGTTTCGGGAGACAATCCATATTGGCCTTTGTACCTCTTGATATTCATAGCTTTTGTAGTTTTCGTTTTTTTAGTAAATCTCTTCGTAGAGCTCACAGATGAATTGCCAAACGTAGGCTTGAAAGATTACGATGATGCCGTAACAAATTTCATCATTTCCTGGCGTTCGCCGGGGCTTAACCATTTCTTCCAGTCAGTGACCGATCTGGGGGACGTGTATGCATATATAGTAGTGACGACCATTGCTGTTGCTTTTTTCTTTTTTAAACTTAAGAATAAGAAGTTCATCTTTCAGCTGTTGGGCGTGCTGGTGCTTTCGGCCGTTTCCAATATTGCCCTAAAACAGGTCATCAACAGGGCCCGACCTACTATTGAACATATGGTCGTGGTGAAAACTCTTAGCTATCCCAGCGGGCACGCCATGAGTGCCATGGCATTCTACGGCTTCCTTATCTATCTTAGTTTCAGGATCAAAATGTCGCGCTTATTGAGAGCTTTCCTGGTACTTCTTTTCAGCTTCATGATACTTGTCATAGGGATCAGCAGGATCTATCTTGGAGTGCACTTCCCTTCAGATGTTGCCGGCGGCTACATAGCCGGGTTAATTTGGGTGGCTTTTTGTATCGTGCTCTTCAATATTATAGACCTTATAAGGGAAAGAAAAAGGAGCAGGCATCCGGCTACCGAGCCCGAGGAAGAAAATATTGAACCCTGATTTTCTTATAATTTTGTTATACCTCACTAGCCTGTTCAACAGAATAAGTATCTTAAGGGAAATCTTGCTATGAGCCCCAGAGTTATCTATAATTCCAAGCCTTTCCTGGTGATGGAATTCATCGTATTTTATGTTTTCCTTCCCTTTATTGCCGCCAACTTTTTGAACGGCTGGTACAAGATCATTCCCCTGGTGCTCATTGCGCTTCTGTTCCTGTTTTTACTGCTGAATGATCCCAGTTTTGACAAAACAGTTTTGACTTCCTTTAAAAAGAATTACCTGGGGAAAAGCATCGTGCGAATGCTGCTCATTACTGTTTTGCTGCTTTGGTTCACCTGGTGGATCTTTCCAAACCTGTTTTTCAGGTATCCGGTGGAGAACTTCAACAGCTATTTGCTAACATTTTTCCTGTATCCTATAGCGTCGGTATTTCCGCAGGAGATCATTTACAGGGTCTACTATTTTCACCGGTATGAAGCTTTGGTCCCGCAAAAATACCTGCTCATGTTCACCAACGCCTTTATTTTTGGGCTTACGCACTTTATCTACGGAAATTTTGTTGCGCCCATAGCCACTTTTGTTGCCGGCTGGATCTTTATCTACAACTATTACAGAACTCGCAGTCTGCTGAATGTAAGTCTGGAACATTACTTTTACGGCCTCATCATGTTCACCATTGGCCTTGGATACTTTTTTCAATAAAATTTCTACGGAAATAACTTCGGAAGAAGAGGTGTCAAAAATGACATTTTTGAGAAGTATCAGATGCCCAGCTTTGACAGCAGCCACCACAAGATCAAAAAGACCACGATGGTGCCCAAACAGCCACAGCCACCGCCAATCTTCTTGGCGCCATAGCCGGCGAGCAGGGCTCTGATAATCTTTCTCATAGCAATTTTTGTTATTATAAAAGTAGGCGGAAAATAGCTTTTGCAGAAAGAGTTTAGGAAAAGTTTAAGTTGAAATTAGAATCCAGCTCTTTAACTTTATGACAAACAAATACTTATGAAACCTCTTCACTTTACAGCACTTTTCTTTTTATTTAGCCTCACAAGCCTTGCCCAAAACAAAATGCCTGACCAGAAGATCGAAGGCTTTAGCCATCCCGAATCTGTCGTTTATGATAGTGCAAGGGATGTCTTTTACGTTTCGAACATTGGGGATAAAAAAGAAGGAGACGGTTTTATTTCAAAAGTTTCTACAGCCGGAGAGATCATAGAACTCAAATGGATCACAGGTCTTCAGGATCCCAAAGGTTTGCTGGTGCAAGACGATAAACTCTTCGTCACCGACAAAACCGAATTTGTTGAAATGGACATTCAAAAAGGGCAAATTTCAAAGCAGTCTCAGGTTGCAGGTTCAAAATCACTTAACGACATTACGCAGGATAGTTCGGGGAACATATATTTTTCAGACCTCTCGGGAAACAGCATTTTTAAGAGGAATACTTCAGGAGATATTTCAGAATGGCTGCATAGCGACCTACTTCAGCACCCAAACGGGTTATTGGTCATTGACGGCGTCATGTATGTTTCAGCCTGGGGTAAAGACAGCCCCGGGAATCTTCTTAAAATTGATATGAATTCCGAAGAAATAGAAGTCATTACAGAGAAAGGCATTGGAAACCTGGATGGGCTTCAGAAGAAAGATGAAAACAGCTTTTACGTTTCAGACTGGGCCGGGGGCAAAGTTTATCACATTACAACAGAAGGTGATGTAGAAGAGATCATTTCCGCAGAAAAAAGCGTGGGCGACATTCTCTTTTTTCAGAAGAAAAACCAGGTGATCCTTCCTATGAACCTTCAAAACCAGGTGTGGATCTATAACCTCGACTAGCCCTTGCTCTTGATCTCGTTCATCAACAAAAATGCCTGGTTCACGTAATCCTGCTCCAGGAAAAGCGTGAAATAGTTGGAGGTGGAAATGATCTCGTAAACAGGAATGCCTTCATAAGCCAGCAGCTTAAAAATGTAAAAATACAAGCCCACCGTCTTGGTGTTCTTCTCGGGCAAAGCGATGGTGATGGAAGACAACTCATCTGAAATGCTCACCAGTTTCTCATTTTTGAAGATCTCCTCAAGAGTAGGCTGCAGGCTGGTAGAGACCAGGAAATTGCTCTCCTGGAAATTGCTGGAATAGTTTAGATAAATACCGGTTTGATCCTTTACCGCATCGAGCAATTCGGCTTTTTTGGCTACAGTGTCTTTTGAGTTGAGATAAGTATATTCTGTGATCCCCGAGCGCACAATGATATCGCCCAGTTTCCTAAAGTGGCTGCTGGTAAACTTGCTCCTTTTTGGGTGGTAACGTCGCAGTGCCATAATAATAGAACCCTGCTTCACCGGCTTTCTCATCTCTTTCTCCACCTGCGGCTGCAAATCGGCAGCCAGCGAACTAAAATTGATGATATTTCTTGCCAGCGCATCATCCAGGTAAGGTTGGTGCTTGATAATGTCATGTACACAGGTACTTATGGTCTTCATTGTTAAATAATATACATTTTGTGCGAAGATATGAAATAAGTCTTACTTTTTTTAGTGGCTGCAGCTCAATGGCTAATTATGCATTCTGGAATAAATTTTTCTATGAAGGTTTTAAAGTTTGGCGGGACTTCTGTTGGCTCTGCAAGGAGCATCAGGAACGTGCGCAATATCATTGAGGCCCAGCAGGGCAGGAAGATAGTGGTGGTTTCGGCCATGTCCGGGGTGACCAATATGTTGGTGGAGATCAATGAGCTGCTTAAAAAAGACAGGTACCAGGAGATTGAAAATATCCTTCAGCAGCTTGAAACAAAGCATTTTGGTCTAATAGAAGAGCTGTTTACTCAAGAAGAGATCAAGGCCTCTACAAAAAGGCATTTTTCAATGCTGCTCGAGCAGCTTAAGGATAATTTTTCCGAAGAAGCCGGTGAGGTACGTGAAGCGACCATTGTGACCTTTGGGGAAACCGTTTTGAGCTATATTTTCTCAAGATTCCTTGAAGCCGAAGGACTTTTCAACACGCTTTTAGACGCCAAGGATTTCATGCACGTTTCCAGCCTCGAAAATCCTGAAGTAGAACTGGTGAACGAACTGCTGATAAAAAGCCTGCACAGGGAGATCTCTTCAGAAATATACATCACCCAGGGTTTTGTAAGGATTGACAGGAACAGGAATATTAGCACGCTCAAACGCGGCGGCAGTGATTATACCGCAACCATTATCGCGGCTGCGATCAATGCGCGTGAAGTACAGATCTGGACAGATATTGACGGTTTCCACAATAACGATCCAAGGTTCGTGGACAATACAGTGGCACTTTCACAGCTCACTTTTGAAGAGGCTGCCGAGCTTGCTTATTTTGGGGCCAAGATCCTGCATCCGCAGACGGTATCTCCCGTAAAAGACAGAAATATTCCCATTTTCCTCAAAAATACCTTCACGCCGGAAGCCGCCGGAACAAAGATCTCTTCCGAAGTGACCAATGTAGGCCTCAAAGCCATTTCTGCAAAAGATGACATTACGGCCATTAAAATCAAGAGCAACCGCATGTTGATGGCGCACGGTTTCCTAAAAAAGATTTTCGAGGTGTTCGATAAGCACGAGACTGCCATTGATATGATCACCACTTCAGAGATCGCCATTTCGCTTACAATAGACAACCCGGTTAACCTGCACAAGATCCTTGATGAACTGGAAGAATACGGGGAAATTTCAGTAGACACGAACCATAGCATCATTTGCGTGGTGGGTGAAGGCGTGATCAATGATAAAGATACCTTTCGCCTGTTCGAGATCCTCAACGACATTCCCGTGCGTATGATCTCTTACGGCGGCAGCAACAACAATATTTCCCTCCTGGTTGATACCAGGAACAAGATACAGGCCCTTCGAATGCTCAACAGGAAGTTGTTCGAGGAAAGGTCTTACTCGATTGTAAACTAGTTGTTTTGTTTTTTTGTTTGGAAGAGATCACCCGTTTTGCGGGTGATCTTTCTTTTTAGCCATTTCCTGCTGCAGCCTGTTCTTCATCTCGATGTATTTTGAAAGCTGTTTCGTGCTTGCCAAACTGTGGTGCAGCAGCATTTGTCCTGTAAAATTGGCTTTACGGTGGCCTTCTAAATTTTGCCCGAGCTCTATCAAGGTACTTCGGAAGCTTTTGGAATGTCTTTCTTCTGAAAATTTCTGAAGGCTCAAAAATCCCTTTTTTCGAGCCTCTTGCCACAGCTGCTTATCAGCATACAGTTTGACCGCTGCTTCGGCAAAAACTGAAGCATCATCGGCTATAAGGCCGTTCCATTCTTCGGGAGCAGCCATTCCCTCGGCACCCAGCGAGGTTGTGACGGCAGGAGTCCCCGCCTTCATGGCATCAATGAACTTGCCTTTGAGTCCGGCGCCAAAGCGCAGTGGCGCCAGCAGCACCCGTGCATTTCTCATTACCTCTAATGCTGAAGCGGCCCTGCCTTGGATCAAAAAACCTTCTTTTTCGTTGTGCAGCTGTTCCACTTTTTTGCCGACATAGGCGCCGTAAACATGCAACTGTGCCTTGGGAAGTTCCTTTCGGATCTTTGGCCAGATATTTTCTTTCAGGTTCCTCACCGCGTCCCAATTAGGCTCATGCAAAAAATTCCCAATGCTGATGAAATTTTCACGGGTCTCAAAAAGGGGATTTTCAGCCAGCTTTTCTGCGGAAGGCATTTTCAGCATAAATGGCAGGTAACACAGCAGAGTTTCGGGGATTGAAAACTCGTATTTTAATAACTGCATTTCAGATTCTGAAATGATCAACGAGAGATCACAGCGGTAAATGCTGGCGATCTCCCGTTTTGCAAGCTCTGTCTGCAAATTTAAAGCCTCCTCATTTTTGTCCTTTTTGAAAGCTTCCTGTCGCGCCTTTCTTAAAAAGTGAAGATCTTCGGTATCCAGGATGCGAATCGCATCAGGACAAGCTTCGGCAACCCTCCAGCCAAACTGCTCTTCCATCATAAAGCGGTCAAAAAGCACGAACTCCGGCTGCATTTGTTTCAGTAGAACATCAAAACTGCTGTTATTCAGCTCGATCTTCAGGGGCTCAATTCCGAAGCTTTGAAGATCAACGGCATGAGGCGTTGTGCTTGCTGTGGTTCCAAAAATGACATTATAGCCCTGTCTTTGGAAGAACTCCAGCAGCTGCATCATACGTGCCCCTGCAGCCGAGGAAGAAGGCTCCGGCCAAACATAACCTATCACAAAAAGGGTTTTCATAGGTGGATTTTGCCCAAAAATAACAGATTTTACGCGGCTTCTTTGATTTTTATTTCTGCTGCTTTTTTTTGATCTTTAAAGAAAGTAAGCCAATGAGCCGAGGATTTGTAAAAGAAGAGGACCAGGAGGAAACTCCGTTTATTCCGCCCAGGGCAGCATTACCGCCGGGGGTGACCAATTATGTCACTCCGCAGGGCATGCAGGAGTTGCTGGACGAGAAAAAGGCCCTTGAAGAGGAGAGAAGCGGCCTCGAATTGAGCAGTGAAACCGAGAGAAGGAGGGCTACCGCCGTTATAGACGGCAAACTGACACTTTTGAACGACCGCATCAACTCTGCTCGGGTTTTAAACCCAAAAGAGCAACCTTCAAAAGAAGTGCGTTTTGGGGCTCATGTGCTGCTTCAGGATAAAAAGACAAAACAGCTTCAGGAATTTACTATAGTCGGTGTGGATGAAGCAGATGTAAAGAACCAAAAGATCTCTTTCGTGGCGCCCATAGTGAGGGCGATCACGGGCAAAAAAGAGGGCGAAGCGGCAGAATTCAGCCTGGGAAACGAAACACGACAACTGGAGATCAAAAAGATCACTTATAAATAGGAGGAAAGTATGCAGGTATATGTGGTGATGGGAGTATCGGGCGTTGGAAAGACGACCATAGGAAAAATGCTTGCTGAAAGACTCCAGGTTCCTTTTTATGATGCCGATGATTTTCATTCGCAGGCCAATGTGAAGCTCATGCGGGAGGGAAAACCGCTCAAGGACAACCACCGGCAGGCATGGCTGGAAGAGCTGGCAAAAAACATCAGGGAATGGCATAAAGACAAGGGCGCTGTGTTGGCCTGTTCTGCTCTAAAGAAAAAGTACCGGGAACAGCTGAGCAGCATCCCCGAAGAAGACCTTACCTGGATATTTTTACACTCGGAATACGAGGTGATCTACGAGCGCATTGCCTCGAGAAAAGACCACTATTTCAAACCCGAAATGCTGCAGTCGCAGTATGACATCCTGGAACAGCCTGATTCGGGTGTTCATGTGGACGTGCAGGCGACGCAGGACGAAATAATTGAAGAAATCATGGAGAAGATAGCTGCAAAAGAGAAAGGATCTCAAATAGGGATAATAGGGCTTGGCGTCATGGGAAAGAGCCTGGCGCTTAACTTTGGTTCCCGGGGAATAAAGACTTCTGTGTTTAACAGGCATGTAGAGGAGCTGGAGGTGGATATCGCCAAGAATTTTGCACAGGAGAGCCGCGACATCTTTGATTTTCCATGGTTTGATGATCTACAGAAGTTTGTCGCCTCACTTAAAGCTCCACGGAATATCCTGTTGATGGTAAATGCAGGAAAAGCCGTAGATCTTGTTATTGAAGGTTTATTGCCGTTTCTGGACAAAGGAGATCTCATCATTGACGGCGGAAATTCCCATTTTAAAGACACTAACAGGAGGGAAGCCTTCCTTAAGGAAAAAGGGATGTTGTTCATGGGAACAGGAATTTCGGGCGGGGAAGAAGGCGCCCGAAAAGGCCCGTCCATCATGCCCGGAGGGCCGCAGGAAGCCTATGAGCGTGCCGGGAAACTTTTGGAGGAGATAGCAGCCAAAGATAAGAACGGCAAAGCCTGTTGCACCCACGTAGGCCCCGGCGGATCTGGACATTTCGTAAAAATGCTGCATAACGGCATCGAATACGGGGAAATGCAATTGATCGCGGAAACATATCATTTCCTCAGGTTTTCCTTCAGCCTTTCTACGGAAGAGATCGCCGATCTTTTCGCGGAATGGAACCGGGAAATGAGGAGCTTTTTGCTGGAAATTACCATTGATATTCTTCAGAAGAAAGAAAACGATGATTATCTCATTGATAAAGTCCTGGACGCGGCCAAACAAAAAGGAACAGGCGGTTGGTCTACAAATGCGGCGCTGGAACTTGGTGTCCCGCTAGACACGATCACAGCAGCTGTTTTGGCCAGAAATATATCGGGAAGAAAACAGGATAGGCTAACCGCCGAAGAAGTCTACCAAAGAAAGCAACACGGAAGTGTCAAAAATGGCAATTTTTCAGAACTTTTTGAAGCGTACAAATCCGCATCTATTATCAACCATGCAATTGGTTTTGACCTGCTATTGGCTGCTTCTAAAGAATATGACTGGAACCTGAATTTATCGGAGATCGCCCGCATCTGGACCAACGGCTGTATCATTCGTTCAGGTTTAATGGAAGAACTGGTGATGCTTTTCAGGGAAAACTCCAAACATCTCCTGCTGCACAAGCAGATCGTTGAAGAGATGAAGCAACAGCTGCCAAAATTAGCTTCGGTTACTGCCGATGCTCTGGAAAAAGGATTTCCTATGCCTTTGATGTCTTCGGCGCTCAACTATTTCTACAGTTTTACCGCGGCACAGTCTTCGGCCAACATGATACAGGCGCAAAGGGATTATTTTGGCGCCCACACCTATGAACGCACAGATGAGTTAAGAGGCAGGTTCTTTCATTCAGATTGGGGAGAAAAGGAAGATTAGCTATTCTTCAGAACTTTGTAAAACGAATTCCAGGGTGTCTACTATATCACCGTATTGATCCACCCGAATTTCAAACTCTATATTTCCGGGATCTGCCCGGAAGTTTAGCTTTTCAAGCTGATCGGGATCTATTTGTGCTGTATATTTTCCCGGGGCAAGACCTAAATAGCTAAAATACCCGTCACCTTCAGTGAGAATTTCTGCTGCTTTCTCTCCTTTTTCGTCCAGAACATTGACGATGATCCTGCCCTGGCCGCGAGTACTGCTGCCATCATTGAAGTAAACCATTCCCCCAATTTCGCCCATGACCTGCACGGGAACAAAGATCTCTTTGAAAAAATTGGGCTGGGTTTTCACCAGGATCTTCGGGTCTTCGATCTTCCAGGCGATATTATCAAGACTTACAGGATCCAGCTCCAGGAGAAGGTCGATATAAGGCTGCAGCTCAGTGATACGAAGAATTTCACGGTCACTGCTATAGGTCACTTTTCCGCTTCGGTTTTTAAGTTCGAGACCAGGAACTCCCGGTTCTAAAGGATCTTTGATCCCATTGCGGTTCAAGTCCAGAAAAGGAATGATCGTGAGCGCTGCACGGGACATAGCCGTACGATTGCTGGCAACAACATAACCTGTGTTGTCATCAAGCATCAGGCTTCCTCTTGCTGATTGCACAAAGGAAGAGTTTCTATTTCCTATCCTTGAGGTGGCCGAGGTCTGGGCAAAATTAAATGCGTAGCGCAGCCCCACTTCAAAAATATGAGCATCTCTCAAAAAGTTGTTTTCATAAGCCAGATTCAGAAATCCCTGTTTGAAAACAGGGCGTTCCAGTTCTAATATTAAATTATTGAATCCGTTTCGGCTAAAGTCGTACTGCAGCTGTGGTGAAAACAAGAATTTGTAGGGGAGGCGGTAAGTTTGGGAGAGAGAGCTATAGACCGTAGGCTCATCCATCCTGTCATTATAAAGACCATAGATGGTAAAATTGGTGCTTATTCCAAAAACAGCACCGGACAAGAGGAGTTGTGCAGTGGTAAATTCTGTTGTTGGCATGATGATCTGGTTCACGCTAAAACGGCTGAACATCGAGAAATATCTGGTGCGAATAGGAGTGGAGAGACTTAGCTTCCTTTCCTCCAGGTAATTATAATTGATCGCGTTTTGATCTTTGTCATAATTGATATAGTTAAGATCCACCTGCAGGTTTCGCGGGGAACGGTAACTCAGGAGCGCTTCCCCTTTGACGCCATACATGTATTCTCCCGAGAACAGCAAACCGGAAGCAATCCTCATGGAAGAATTCACAAAAGGCATCACCTCGCCACTTTCTACTTCAGAAAGATATTCGACTCCACCACCAATTGTAATCGCATTGCTAAGCCCATAATTGAGATTGAACCGGCTAAAGCGGTTTTTATCATCATTTTCTACGATCCCGGCACTAAGGGTATATTCCAGTTCATTCTTTGGCACAAAGTTGTACGGGATATTGATCACCCGTTCTTCAACCTGTTCTTCTCCATAAGGCCCGTAGAATCTCAGGCTAACAGCGGTATTACCATACATGAGCGGCACTTCAAAACTGTAAAACCCGGAGGCATCTGCTTCGGTAAAAGCAACCAGCACATTGTTCACGTAAAGTTCAACGGTCCAGCGCGGTTCGGTGTAATCATTCAGCAGATAGCTCCCAAAAGATCTGCGGTTCTGCAAAGGCGAATTAGTGACCTGCACCCCCGAAACCGGGGCGAACAGGGAAGAAGTAGCCCGGGTAAAAATCCTTCCCGCAGTAACCTGTGAAAGATATTTGTTGTCGTTGTTCACGTAGCGCCATTGATAGAATTGATTGCGGGAAGTAAACGGCAGCCTGCTTGAATAGTTTAGTAACAGGTTTGTTTCTCCACCCAGGAACATTGTCCCCAACCCCAGCATAAGCCGGTTATCATTTTGAAAATCTGTTTGTTGAGTGGTTACAACGCCCCAGTCGAGGGTTCCCGGTTTGAAGAAGGGATACCGGCGGGGAACCACCGTATCGGGCAATACCACTCCTTTTACCCTGTCCAGGTTTTCTCTCATTTTCTCAAGCCGCATTTCCTTGAGCACCGGGAGCTCTTTGTCTGTGTTGAGGGATACGGAAAGGCTTCGGAAGGAAAAACTGGTATCCAGCCCAAAAATACTTCCGAAGAGACCGGACTTTAAATATCTTCCTGAAGGAGTGACTAAAATATCATTTTTGGAGATCTTATAACTGGCATCCTTAAACCGAATTTGGGGTGTTTCCCAATCTATGACGTAAGTTGAATCTGGATGAATGATGAATCCCTGAAGCCGGTTTCCTTCGGCTTCGTTCTTTATCTTCAGAAGATCAAAAAGCGCGGTCACGGGCAAATAAGCCTCTTCACCTTTAATGGCCACAGGAATTTCATAAGTTCCCAACCTGGAAACCGACAACTCTACGTTTAGTTCGTCATATTCCGGAAAGGTTGATTGGGCTTCAGCTTTAGAGAAAACTAGAAGCAGGATGAAAATTACCTGAAATCTGGAAAAGTAACTAAAAAACTGGCGGGGGGAAGGCGGCATTAATTTTTAAGGTCTATTCGTGAATGAAGGTTAGCGTAAAAGTTGCGTTATAGTTTCCCGCAGGCCCTGCACTTCCATTTGGAATACTCAATTTTCCACCAACACGGACCTCCTGAGGATTTGTTTTGGTAATAAATGTCTGCCCGGTACTTATATCAAGGAACGGGTCTATACTCAAAGTGACATTACTTCCCGAAGGTCCTGAAAGCTGAACGTTTTGCACCGGTTGAATTTGGAGCAAGGTTCCCGGGATCGCATACACGTCAAAAATGGCATAATGGGAGGTACTGCCGATATTCAGTAATTGAACATCTGTATCACTTGTTCGGTCTCCATTTGGACTGATGATCACATTTCCACCCGCATTTCCGACAGTAAAAGCTCCAAAATTAAGGCCCTGAGCGTTTCTTACTTCCACTTCAATAGGAATAGGCGGATTCTCTTGTGCCATAACCTCAGAAAAGGAGAGCATTATCAGGCTCAAAAAGGTGAAAATAATGGTCTTTCTTCCCGTCATTTCTTAGTTTTTAAAAAGGATTTTTTTGGTATACCTTTCTTTTTCTGTCTCCAGTGTCACCAGGTAAACTCCTTCCACGAAATTGCGGCTAAACCTGACTTCCTCAGTTCCAAAACCTGTTTTACTTTGCAGTAACTGTCCTGAAACATTGCTTATGCTGATTTTCCCTTTTGCATCATTGAGAAGATTCAGTTTGACAATGATCTCTTTGTCCCTGGTATAGACCGAAAAATCCTGGGTGGCCAAAACCATTTCCGCATCCGATAATTTTTCCGAAGAAAACAGCAAGGCAAACCTGTTATCATTTTCCCCTATTTGAGCGCTAAAGGAATAAGTCGCGTTTTCTTGAAATTCTGTCAGCGTTTTCTTTTTATTGTCTCTTAGATAGATGTGCAGGAATGGTGAAAGGTGGGAGGCTTCAGAAAGCCTAAGGGTCATTTCACCAGATTTCTTGGAAGTGATCCCAAGGGGGATTTGAAGGCGATCTGCCCCCAAATGTGGAATAGCATTAATCGCAAGTTTTTCCTTTTTGCTGCTAAGGCTGTAAAAACTGGGAACTTCTACCGCTGTATTTAGCATTTTTTGTGCATCCAGCTCTTTTTCAAAACCGGGTGTTGCACCGTCCCTAAAGTAGAGGAGGGCGGCATCTGAAATATTTTCCCCGGTAAAGCCGGCAGTGATCCTGATCCTTGGAGCTCCATTTCTATTTTGAGCCTGATAATATTGATGTGCGACCTGATTTCCGGTTCTTGCAGCATTGGTAAATTCCAGGCTCGCAGTCGCAGGATAATTCCCGTCTGCAGGATCACTTACTCTTATGAAGAAGCCTTGCATTGAAGAAATAACGCTTGACGCGGGACCTGTGGAAACTCCGTCCACGTAAGAGGTGTACGTGCCGGTGTACCTGTCTCCGGGAGTTGCAGTAAAAAAGTAAACGGCATTATCAATTCCTGTTAAAGAAGGGGCGATTTGGTCCCAGTCTATAGGTGAAGGATAAGGATTTCCTACCAGGTTAAAGCCGTTGGTGTATTTTCCATTATTGTTTTGTAGAGAAACGCTAATATCTCCATTAGTGACAGTCCCGGTTAACTCTGCGGTCACAGAAGCTGTTGTCCCGCTGAAGTTTACGGCATAACCTTTCGTCGGTTCCAGGGGAGCCGAAGGATCTAAATATTTTTGCCAGCCGGTAAGATCATTCCCGTCCACATCTTCTCGATCTTCAAT
>JBAVJB010000032.1:0-2983 GCA_049687495.1 Salinimicrobium sp. | reverse complement strand
CAAAACCAATCTCGTTGATGAATCCGCTTTGTTCCCCTCCTAAAAGGTCTCCTGCACCACGTATTTCCAGATCCTTCATCGCGATGTTGAAACCGCTGCCCAATTCACTGAACTGTTCCAGGGCAGTAATCCTTTTACGAGCGTCATCGGTCATCGCAGAATATGGCGGAGTGATGAAATAACAGAATGCCTTTTTATTGCTTCTACCTACCCTTCCGCGCATCTGGTGCAGGTCAGAAAGTCCGAAGTTATTGGCGTTGTTGATAAAAATAGTATTCGCGTTGGAAACATCCAGTCCGCTTTCCACGATGGTGGTAGAAACCAGCACGTCGAACTCCCCATTCATGAACTTCAGCATCAGCTGCTCAAGTTTCTTCCCTTCCATCTGCCCGTGACCTATCCCTATCTTCGCATCGGGCACCAGCCGCTGGATCATGCCGGCAACTTCCTTGATATTCTCCACCCGGTTATGAATGAAGAACACCTGCCCGCCCCGCTGGATCTCATAAGAAATAGCATCGCGAATGGTCTCTTCTGAAAAACGGATTACATGGGACTCAATTGGATATCGGTTAGGCGGCGGAGTGGTAATAGTGGAAAGATCCCTCGCAGCCATCAAACTGAACTGCAGCGTACGCGGAATTGGCGTCGCGGTCAATGTTAACGTATCCACGTTTTCTTTGATGGTCTTCAGTTTATCTTTTACGGCAACTCCGAACTTTTGTTCCTCATCAACGATGAGTAGGCCCAGATCCTTGAATTTTACGGCCTTATTTACCAGTTGATGTGTCCCAATGACAATATCAACTTTTCCGTTCGCCAGTTCTTCCAGGGTAGTTCTTCTTTCCTTGGCCGTTCTAAACCGGTTCAGGTAATCGACAGTAACCGGAAAATCTTTCAGCCGTTCAGAAAATGTTTTATAGTGCTGAAAAGCCAGAATGGTAGTCGGCACCAGCACAGCTACCTGTTTCCCGTTGTCTACTGCTTTGAAGGCGGCTCTAATCGCTACTTCAGTCTTTCCGAAGCCAACATCCCCGCACACCAGGCGGTCCATGGGCCGTTCATTTTCCATATCGGCCTTCACATCGGCCGTGGCGGTACTTTGGTCGGGAGTGTCTTCGTAAATAAAGGATGCTTCCAATTCATGTTGCAGGTAAGAATCCGGACCAAACCCGAAGCCTTTTTGCAGGCGCCGCTTGGCGTAGAGCTCAATAAGGTTGTAGGCGATATGTTTTACCCGCGCCTTGGTCTTCTGCTTCAGGTTTTTCCAGGCGTTGCTACCCAGCTTGTAAATCTTGGGCGGCTTCCCGTCCTTCCCGTTGTACTTGGAGATCTTGTGCAGCGAGTGGATGCTCAGGTAAAGAATATCGCGTTCCCCATAAATGAGTTTGATCGCCTCCTGCTTTTTGCCCTCGACATCAATTTTTTGAAGTCCGCCGAATTTCCCTATTCCGTGGTCAATGTGAGTCACGTAATCTCCCACTTCCAGACTAGTCAACTCCTTCAGCGTGATCGCCTGTTTTTTGGCGTACCCATTCTTCAGGTGAAATTTATGGTAGCGTTCAAAGATTTGATGATCTGTATAACACACCATTTTCGCATTCTCATCAATAAAGCCCTGGTACATGGAAAGGACCACGGTCTTATACTTTACTTCCCGGTCCACATCATCAAAAATGTCGTGAAAACGCTTGGCCTGCTGTTCGCTGACGCAGAAAATATAATTGGTGTAGCCTTCTTCGGAGCGCTCGTGCAGGTCCTGGATGAGCAGATCAAAATGCTTGTTGAAGGAAGGCTGTGGCTTAGTATCGAATTCTATCAGTTGCGGCTCCTCTCCCGGCTGCAACTGGTAATGCCGGCTGGACATTTCCACCAAAGCATATTCCTGAAGCTGCTCCTTCAAAAGTGTGGAATTGCAGAACAATTCTTCGGGTGTGCCGTGTTTAATGTCTTCGGAAAGATCCTTAAAAGCCTCAACTGCCCTGACAAAAAGTTTGTCTATTTGCGCCGAAAGCAGCTCCAGATCCTTGGTGAAGACGACTGTCTTGTTGGAAATGTACTTCAGAAAACTCTCCCGAATCTCCTCCGTGCGCTTGTGTTCAACATTGGGAATAATGCTGATCTTTTTGACCTTATCTACGGAAAGCTGGGTCTCTACATCAAAGGTCCTGATGCTTTCCACCTCATCGCCGAAGAATTCAATTCGGTAAGGCTCATCATTGCTGAAAGAAAACACATCCAGGATTCCACCGCGCACTGAAAATTCTCCGGGTTCGGTCACAAAATCCACTCTTTTGAACTTGTATTCGAACATCACCTCGTTCACAAAATCGATGGACAGTTCGTCGTTCACGTGGATCTTCAAAGTGTTCTTGTCAAGCTCCTTCCGGGTGACCACCTTTTCAAAAAGGGCGTCGGGATAGGTTACTATGAGCGCGGGTTTCTTGCGGGAATTGATCCGGTTCAAAACCTCAGCTCTCAGGAGTACATTCGCATTATCGGTTTCTTCTATCTGGTAAGGTCTGCGATAGCTTCCGGGGTAAAAAAGCACGTGCTTCTCCCCCACCAGCTGCTCCAGGTCATTGAGGTAATAGGCCGCTTCTTCCTTGTCATTAAAGATGAGCAAAAATGGCTTTTCTGAATCCTCAAAGGCATTGGCAATTACAAATGAAAGGGCCGAGCCTACCAGGCCTTTTAGGTGAACATTTTGTTGAGGCTGGGCAAGCGCTTTCCCCAGTTCCAGCTGTTGAGCCGACTGTGCAAAGCTTTGGGCGATAGAAGATCTACTCAAGTATTAAATTTTGCGCAAAGATAGGAAGTTCTGAGGTTTCAGCTAAGGGCTAGGGTTTTAAGAAGGAGTTAAAAATAGCCCCGGAGGAGAATGATCTCCAAAAATGCCATTTTTGAGACCTTTTATTGAACTTTGAGGCATCAGGGGGTTGGGCTAAAGCCCTTGATGTTTTGTGTTCCTAATCCTCCGCCT
>JBAVJB010000031.1:0-2696 GCA_049687495.1 Salinimicrobium sp. | reverse complement strand
GACGTGGATTTCTGCTACGGAAGTCGGGACGGTTTGCTTTGGCAGGTGATCGACCGGGTTTTTGATCTTGATCTGAAATTTGAGAATACCGAAGAAGCTGTTAAGGAAAGAAAGGACTTCCTCGCTGGCCGCGGAATTGGCATTTGCGATACTGTAGAAAGCTGCCGCCGTGAAAAGATCGATGCTTCAGATCTTGGAATGCAGGAGGTGGAGTTGAGGGACCTTATCCAGATCCTCAGGCAGAACGAGAGCGTAGATACCCTGCTGTTTACCGGCGGCAACAGCAAGAACGGCCCGGAATTTTTCTTCAGAAGACTTTTAAAGGAATATGACCTAAAGCTCAAGGTGATCTCCAATACAGTTCCGCGGGTGCACCAGTTCGTGCTCGACGGCAGGTGCATCAATACGGTCTCCCTTACCGCGCCTTCAGGTTCGGCAAACAGGGCGATAGGAAGTATGCAGCTGTACAAGGATCTCAAAAAACAAAACCCTGAATTCAATACGATTGACTTCAGGGTCTTGCAGTACCGTCAGTTCCTGGTGAACTAAACGGGTTCTTTTTCCTGGGGATTTTTCACTTTTTGAGGTCTCACTTTGAACTTTTTGCGTCTTGGACGCAGTTTTCCGAAGGAGTTAATGGCGATCTTTCCCCGTTTTGTTTTTTTGTCACCTTTACCCATTACTTTTTATTTTTTTGATCTCTTATCTTGTCCTCGTCAATATCAAAATCATTGGTTTCGATATCACGATTTCCAATTTCGCCGCTTAGCGGGTCATTGTCGCTTCGGCGCCTTCTTTCTCTATCTTTTTTGTTCTTATTATCTTCAATAATTCCCATAACGTTCAGTTTTTCGGTTCAATTCAATTTACAAAAAACAGGGCGTTATCAGTATTAAAGCCTTGTTAATAAGAGCTTTCTCGCCCGCGGTTTTACCTGATATTTTTAACGAAATCCCCAATATTTTTAGTGCCGTTATTCGTGAGGTGCTTGATGAAAGCGCTGCCAATAATCGCTCCCGAAGTAGTCTCTGTAGCCTGTTCAAAAGTTTCTCTATTATTGATGCCGAAGCCTACCACAAGAGGGCTCTTAAGCTGCATTTTTGACACCCTATCGAAATAGCTTTTTTGAGCCTCTCCAAATCCGCCGGTCGAGCCGGTAACACTTGCGCTGCTCACCATGTAAATGAATGCTTCGGAAGCTTCATCGATGGCTCTTATTCTTTCGTCGGAAGTCTGCGGGGTGATCAAAAACACCGGCGAGAGCCCGTACTTCAGAAAGATTTCCTGATAATGTTCGGTGTATTCCTCTACCGGAAGGTCAGGAATAATAAGGCCGTCGATCCCGATCTCTTTACACCGGCTGCAGAATTTTTCCACTCCAAACTGAAGTATAGGATTAAAATATCCCATGATAAGCAACGGAATGTCCACTGTTTCCCTGATGTTTTCAAGCTGGGAAAACAGCTTTTTCGTGGTCATGCCGTTCTTTAAAGCCGCCTCGGAACTTTTCTGAATGGTCGGCCCGTCAGCTAGCGGATCGCTAAACGGAAGCCCTATCTCGATCATGTCCACACCGCTTTGCTGCAGCTGCTGAATGATCTCCAAGGTATCTTCCGGCTGCGGATAGCCCGCAGTAAAATATAAGGAGAGCAATTTTTCCCCTTTTTGAGACTTCTCCTGAAGTTTTCTATTGATTCGGTTCATTTGAATTTTATTTTCCAGACCTGCAAGGTCTTCAAGACCTTGTAGGTCTTATTATAAATTAAAATAGTCAATGTAAGTATTCAAGTCCTTATCTCCACGCCCCGAGAGATTGATCACAACCACTTCATCCTTCTCAAATTTCCGCTTCTCGAAAATAGCTAGAGCATGCGCAGTCTCGATCGCCGGGATAATGCCTTCCAGTTTTGAAAGCACCAGCCCCGCGTCCATGGCCTCTTTGTCTGTGATCGAAATAAATTCTCCACGGCCGGTTCTATAGAGGTTGGCGTGCATAGGGCCTACGCCGGGATAATCCAGCCCGGCCGAAATGGAGTAGGGCTCGGTGATCTGCCCGTCCTCGGTTTGCATCAGCAAGGTTTTGCTACCGTGGATAATCCCTTCTTTACCTAAAGCTGAAGTTGCTGCGCTTTTTCCTGAAGTCACACCCTCGCCGGCGGCTTCCACCGCGATGATCCCAACTTCGGGTTTGTCGAGGTAGTGATAGTACAAACCTGCTGCATTACTTCCGCCGCCAACGCAAGCCACCACATAGTCAGGATTCTCACGACCTTCTTTTTCCTGCAGCTGCTTTTTCACCTCTTCAGAGATCACACTTTGGAAACGCGCGACCATATCAGGGTAAGGATGTGGCCCCACGACCGAGCCAATGATGTAATGCGTGTCTACCGGATTATTGATCCAGTCCCTTATGGCTTCGTTAGTGGCATCTTTCAAAGTCCTGCTGCCCGATTTTGCCGGCACCACCGTCGCACCAAGCATTTTCATTCGCGCGACATTTGGCGCCTGCCGTTCAATATCGATCTCGCCCATGTACACCACGCATTCAATTCCCATCAATGCACAAACCGTAGCAGTGGCAACGCCGTGCTGGCCTGCGCCGGTCTCGGCGATAATCCTGTTCTTACCCAGTCGCTTCGCCATAAGTATCTGCCCCACGGTGTTGTTCACCTTGTGCGCGCCGGTGTGGCAAAGGT
>JBAVJB010000030.1:0-26508 GCA_049687495.1 Salinimicrobium sp. | reverse complement strand
AGTATTGGCTGCGGCGACTGTCACTCTCCGAAGAAATTCAGTAGCCTGGGGCCTGAGGAGATTCCTGAGCTCAGGCTTTCGGGATATCAGCAGGGAACGAATTTACCTCCTATCGATGAGGCTGCTCTAAAGAACGGCTGGATGCTTCTCAGTCCCGATCTTACTGCCGCGGTGGGCCCCTGGGGTGTTTCATTTGCCGCAAATATAACTTCTGATGAAACCGGGATTGGGAATTGGAGCTTTGATCAATTCAAGATCGCTATGCGGGAAGGTAAATTCAAAGGCATGAAGAATGGCAGGGATCTTTTACCGCCAATGCCGTGGCCAAATTTTGCCCATTTGACCGATGATGACCTGAAAGCGATCTTTGAGTATTTAAAAAGCACAAAACCGGTACAAAACGCAGTACCCGGACCTATTCCTCCTGATAAACTGGCAAGTCTGAAAAAGTAACACAAAAAGCCCCGTTCTTCAACGGGGCTAATCTGTCCCGCGCCAACGGGACCTCCTAAACTTAAACAAAAATCAATCTAAACTTTGCTCCAGTATTGCGGATGAGTATCCTCAGAGATCTGGTTCCAGTAATCGGGGGTCACTTTATGCCCGTCAAAGGTTTTAAGCTTGCGCTCAAAGACCCAGACTGTGGGATTAAAGACCATATCGGTCACTGCAACAGTGTATAATTGAGGATCTTCCTCCTTTTTTCTTCTTTCCTCGTCCACAATGACTTCAAAACCATTGTGCTCAAGAAGTTTTCTCAGGAACTCCATTCGCTCCTGTGGTATCTTTTTCTCGACAAAAGTGACCCTTGTGTCACCAATACTGCCAAAACTGTGTTTTCCTTCCAGTGCCATAATTTCTTATTTAAAAACTGCACTTAATTCATAGATGTAGTCGTACAACGGACTGTACAGACCTAAAGCCAAAATTCCTATCACCGTTACCAGTAGTCCCAGCTTCATGTAAAGCCTGTTCCGGAAAAAAGGAATAGGATCATCGTTCTTCCTGATGAACATTGCCCGCACCACCAACAGGTAGTAATACAGCGAAATAGTTACGTTCACCACTGCCAGGAAGACCAGCAGATAATAACCTTTTCCGGCAGCCGCTGTAAAAAGGAAGAACTTTCCGAAGAAACCTGCCACAGGCGGGATCCCGGCCAGGGAGAACAATGCAAGCATCATAATAAGGCTGAGTTTTGGATTAGTCCTGTAGAGCCCATTATAGTCGTCCATGTTTTCTTTACCTGTTTGCGAAGAGATCGCCTGCACAACTCCAAAAGCTGCGAGGTTAGAGAAAATGTAGATGGTGATAAAATAAACTACTGTAGCTGTACCCATTTGAGTACCGTTCATAAGTCCCAGCAATATAAAACCTGCCTGCGCAATTGAGGAGTAGGCAAGGAAACGCTTCATGTTCTGTTGGCGCAAAGCGAACAGGTTTCCTGTGAACATTGTGAGGATGGCAAGGCCGTACAGCATATTTTCCCAAATGTGAACCAGTGGTTTCAAGACAGTGAACAAGAGGATCATGAGGATAAATGCTGCCGCTCCTTTGGAGATCACAGAAAGATAGGAAGCCACGCTTATTGGTGCTCCCTGGTAAACATCTGCAGTCCAGAAATGGAACGGTACCAGCGAAATTTTGAAAGCCAGCCCGGTAAAGAACAGCACGAAGCCTAAAATGCTGAGGTTCGAAGCTGTGATAACAGTAATAACATCTTCGAAATAAATGGATCCTGTTGTAGCGTAGAGGATCGAAATCCCAAATAAGGCTATTCCTGAAGCTAAAGCGGCCGAAAGAATGAATTTTATACCTGCTTCTCCCGATTCCCTTTTAAGTATCTCAAAAGCGGCCAAAGCTGCTACAGGAAGAGTTGATAATTCCATGCCAATGTAGAACATGAGGAAGTCACCGGCAGAGATCATAAAGTACATTCCAAGAAGAGAGGAGAAGAGGAGAATAAAGAACTCGGTTCCCCTTTCCTGCAGGATCATCTTTTTCTCCAGCCAGTCAGCCGACTGAAGCAGAAGAGTGAAAACACCCACATTCAGGACATTTTTGAAAAAGTGGATCATTTCATTGCTTCGGAACATCCCTCCAAAGAGGTTGCTTTCGGCCAACGGAAGAAATCCCACCGCGGTATGAATTCCGAAGAGGAAAAGCGCCAGGTGAAGGATGCTGCTTTTTCTGCTGTTAGAAATGGATATTTCGGCGACGATCAGCAACAGGATGATCGCTAGGAGAAAAACCTCGTGCCGCATCAATAAAAAACTACTCAAGTTCATTTTTCAAATCTTTAAATTCTATAATACTCCCTGAATAAAGGGTTGAATGCTTTCCATGATCATATTGCTTATCCACAATGGGGCGACGCCAATTGTAATGATAGGGATCAATAGCAACAGGATGCCTGTTTTTTCATACCAGGTCACAGCAGGCAACTTCAGGTATTCCGGGTTTTTTACCGGCCCCATGAGCATGATTCCCACCACCCTAAGTACATAAACTGCAGTTACTACTATTGCTGAAACTGAGATAATAGTGGCTACCCTGTAGAACATGCTGTCATGCTGAAAGGCTCCCATGAAAATGTTCATTTCTGCAACAAATCCGCTGAAGCCGGGAAGCCCAAGTAAGGCAAGCCCTGTGATCACATAGATCACCGAAATGAACGGGATCACCTTGAGCAGTCCGCCAAGTCTTGTAATATCACGGGTATGGGTCCTTCCATAGATCATCCCGATGAGGGCGAAGAAAAGTGCAGTCATAAATCCGTGGGATAGGGACTGTAAAATGGCACCGTTCCAGGCGGTTTTATTCAGCATTAATAATGCGAAACTTACCATTCCCAGGTGGCTAACCGAGGCGTAGGCATTGATATATTTTAGATCGGTTTGTTTAAGTGCGGCAAAGGCCCCATAGATCACACCGGTTGCTGAAAGAATTATAAAGAACCAGGACCATTCTATGGCTCCTGCAGGCAGCAGGAACATGGCAACCCTAAAGATCCCGTAACCTCCCAGTTTCATTAGCACCCCGGCGTGTAACATGGATACTGCAGTGGGAGCAGAAGCGTGTCCGTCTGGTGACCAGGTGTGGAATGGAAATAAAGCTCCCAGGATGGCAAAGCCCACAAAGGTCATTGGGAAAAACAATCTTTGAGCCTCCACAGGAATGTTCACTTTTGCGATCTCGAGGATATTAAAGGTGAGGGCACCTCCATCGGCATTCGAATTGAAGTAGATACCAAAGATGCCAACCATTAATACTGCTGAAGCTCCCATCAACATCAGGGTAAGCTTCATGGCCGAATATTCTTTTGGGCCCGAACCCCATATACCTATCAACAGGTACATTGGGATCACCGCCACTTCGTAGAACAGGAACATGGTGAACAGGTCGATCGAAATGAAGAATCCATAAACCCCGGTAGAGAGAACAATAAGAGAGATAAAAAATTCTTTGGGCAGGTCTTCCATTTTCCAGGAGATGAAGACACCGGCCAGAACAATGATCGAGGTTAAAAGGATCAAAGCAACAGAGATCCCGTCAACTCCAATATTATAGTGAATATTGAATTCTTTGAACCAGACCAGGTCACGGGTGAACAGCATGATGCTCTCATTTACCGCGCGCTCTCTAAAATAGGCGAACAAAAGGTTCAACGCCATTCCCAGCTGCACAAGCCCGCCCAGCATAGAAACAAATCTGGCCTGTTTAAGATCCTTTGTGAAGATCAATGAGATGATCACAAGGACCGGGACAATGACAAAAAGTGATAAAATGTCCATAACGATTTAGAAATTATTCCATAAATAAATAAACACCAATGCAAGGACCACCGCTCCTCCAATGAGGCCGAAGGCGTAATCCTGAACCTTTCCTGACTGTATTCCTTTGATTTTGCCCGAAAGCAGCACCGTTTTGTTTCCAATACCTTCCATGCTCGCATCCACTACTTTCTTATCAAATCGAGCAATGGGGGAAGCAACATTTTTAAAGAAGATGGTTCGTGCCATAAACAGGTAGATCTCGTCAAAATAGAACTTGTGACTGGTCCAGGTATAGAAGCGGCCAAAAGCATTCGCGAACCTGGAAGCCAGGTCGTTTTCTTTTTTATAAAAGACCCAGGCAAACAAAATACCGGTGGCTCCAACCCCTGTGGCTATGGCAGCTAAAGGCAGGTTAAGATGGGATTCAAATCCCATTTTGTCTGCCGAAACAAATTCGCTGAAGGGGATAAAGCCGACCACAATACTTAATGTGGCGAGCACCATCAGCGGAATAGTCATCGACTTTGGAGATTCGTGTGGGGCATGTTCGTAAGCTGTTTCTTTTCCCCAGAAAATTCCGAAGTAAATCCTGAACATATAGAATGCGGTCAAACCTGCTACAAAAACACCTGTCCAGTAAAGGAATTTGCTGTTCTCAAAAGCAGCGACGAGGATCTCGTCTTTACTCCAGAAGCCGGCAAGAGGAGGTACACCGGCAATGGCGAGGGCCGCAATTAAGAAGGTGATATTGGTAACCGGCATATACTTTCTCAGGCCACCCATATCTTTGAGATAATTGCTGTGGACGGCGTGAATGACCGAACCGGCACCAAGGAAGAGGAGTGCCTTGAACATGGCGTGAGTGAACAAATGGAACATGGAAGCCATGAAACCTACGCCTTCATGTCCGTCAAAACCGGATACTCCTAATGCCATCATCATATATCCCAGCTGGGACATGGTGGAGAAGGCCAGCACCCGTTTGATGTCTGTCTGGGTGATCGCAATGATCGCCGCAAAGAGAGAGGAAAAAGCACCAACATACGCTACGATTTGCAGGGCGAATCCGTCTTCGACCAGGTAGAACATCGGGAAAAGTCTCGCCACGAGGTACACCCCCGCAACCACCATAGTAGCAGCGTGAATAAGTGCGGAAACAGGGGTGGGACCTTCCATGGCATCTGGTAACCAGATGTGTAGGGGAAACATAGCCGATTTTCCGGCGCCTCCCATAAAAATGAGTATTAAAGCCCAGGTGATGATAGACAAGCCCATAAAGGAGGACGAAGCCCATGTGGCTATCGCCGGTCCTTCAGGATTATTGAGTGTCTCAAAGTCGAATGTGTTGGTATAGAAGCCTATAATAAAGATCCCGATCAAAAATCCGAAGTCGGCAAAACGGGTGACAATAAAGGCCTTTTTGGCAGCTGCAATTGCCGAAGTTTTGGTGTAGTAATAACCTATCAGCAAGAAGGAAGATACCCCAACAAGTTCCCAAAACATATAGATCTGGAAGAGGTTAGTGGCCAGCACCAATCCGAACATGGAAAAGGAGAACAGCGAAAGGTAGGCGAAGAAGCGGGTATAGCCGGGATCCCCTTTCATGTAGCCCCTGCTGTAAATGTGTACCATAAGAGAAACTGTAGACACCACAACCAGCATCATCACGGCAATAGGGTCGATCAACACGCCCATGTCGATGTGCAAGGTTTCTGTAAATCTTAACCAGGTGGTCTTCTCTACAAAGGTTTCAAAAATGCCATTATTCTTGCCCCATATAAAGAAATAGCCGTAGGCGGTGTAATAGGAGAGGGCGGCCGAGATACTTAGGCCTCCCACTCCAATGATTCCTGAGACTGCAGGTTTGATTTTTTTACTGAAGATCCCCAGCAGCAGGAAGACACTTAGCGGCACGAAAGGGATCAAAAGAATGTTGAGTAGATTCATGTCTTTCAGGATTAATACTTCATGGTTTCAGTTTCCTTGACCTCTACAGAGCTTAACCTTCTGTAGATATTGATGATGATCGCCACTGCCAGAGCAGTTTCTGCAGCCGCAACCGCTATTATGAATATCGCGTAGATATTACCTTGCAAAAAGTCCGGGTAGAGGTATTTATTGATGGCCACAAAGTTTATTATGGTCGAGTTCAGGATGAGTTCTACAGAAATCAGGATCGAGACAAGATTCTTCCGAGTCATGAATCCGTAGATCCCAACAAAGAAGAGGATCGAGCTCAGGGTGAGGATTTCGGTTATGCTTACTCCGGGTATCATATTCAGAGATTTAGAATGAGAGCATTAGTTTGTTATTTCGGTTGGGCTTAACGCCTCTTTTTCTACAGTTTCTTTTTCAGAAGGGACTATTTCAGCTTCTTCCAAAAGTTTATCCAGTTGGCTGCTGTCTTCGGTTTCTTCTTTAATGTCTTTTCCGCCGCGGGCGATAACTATAGCACCTATCATAGCTGCGAGCAGTAGCACAGAGATCACTTCAAAAGGCAGGATAAAACCGCCTTTTTCAAGGCTTAGTAAAGCTGTACCTATTTGAGCGGTGGTCGTGGTCAAAGATTTTCCGGCTACTTCAAATGGGTGTGAGTAAATTGTAGCGAGGAACACGCTTAGGCCAAGTAGGCACACAAAGGCAGTAAAGATCTTTCGCTTTGGCTTTGAATCTTCCAGTTGCATTTCAATATGATGGATAAGCAGCACAGAAAAGATGATCAACACCACGATGCCGCCGGCATAAACCGTTAGCTGAATTGCAGCAAGGAAGTTGTAGTCGATGAGGAAATAAAATCCTGCCACTCCCACGAGGCTGAACAAAAGGTAAACTACAGAGCGCAACATTTTTCGGCTGGTTACCGAAGCGATCGCAGAGGCGACCATGATCACTGCTAAGATGTAAAAAATGAATTTTTCCATGGCTTAATCTTCTACTCCGGCTCTTACTTTTGAACCGGGTTTATTCAACACTCTGGTCAATTTGGTCCTGTCATACACAGAATTTTCAAAATTCTGTGCCCATTTTATAGCATCTGAAGGACAGGCCTCCACACAT
This sequence comes from Salinimicrobium sp., assembly GCA_049687495.1. Lineage (GTDB taxonomy): Bacteria > Bacteroidota > Bacteroidia > Flavobacteriales > Flavobacteriaceae > Salinimicrobium. Next base: position 19,675 of record JBAVJB010000030.1, on the reverse strand, counting down.
AAACCACATTGAGTACACATTCCAAAATGGTAAATGTGCTGATCTATTATTTTTTTCTTTTTACCTGTTTCTTCGTCCACAACACGATCCCAGATGATCTCTATACTGCCGTTAGGGCAGGCAATCTCGCACTTCTGGCATCCCGTGCAGCTGTGTTCATTGTTCTCATCGTGCGGCATGACCACTTCCCCTCTAAACCTCTCGAACATTTTTAGTGTATCGCGATTGTCGGGGTACTGCTGGGTGATGGCACCTTTAGGGGACTTGAGAAAGTACTTTCCTGTGACTCCCATTCCTGTGAGCAGGGTCTTTATTCCGTGGTATATTTCTGAAAAGTAGCTCATGATCTTAAAATTGAATTGTCAGTTTAAGCCAGACAACAATTGCCATTATTAAAAGGTTCACCAGGTTGATTGGTAGCAAATACTTCCATTCCAGGGTAAGCAGTTGGTCCACCCGTAGCCTTGGGAAGGTCCACCTGAACCACATCATGAGGAACACTAGCACAAAGGTCTTTGCCAGGAACCAGAAAAGCCCAAGCAAAGGAACAGATGCTGTTATTCCAAAGGGAGACAACCAGCCTCCAAAGAATACTGTGGTGGCAATAGCTGCGATGATGAACATGTTGATAAATTCAGCCAGGAAGAAGTAAGCGAACTTCATTCCCGAATATTCTGTGTGGAATCCTGCACCCAGTTCAGATTCGGCTTCTACCATATCGAATGGAGCACGGTTCGTTTCCGCGGTACCGGCTATCATGTAGATCATAAAAGCTATGATCGCGGGAATATGTCCCTGCAGGATCAACCAGCCGTCTTTTTGTACTTCTATTATTTCTGAAAGCTGTAAACTTCCGGTGAGCAATACCATGGTCAAAAGTGACAATCCCACAGATAATTCATAACTGATGGTCTGTACGCCGCTTCGCATGGCTCCAATGAGAGAATACTTGTTGTTGCTGCTCCATCCGCCCAATAGGATCCCGATTACTCCTATGGAAGAAATCGCGATAAGGAAGAAAATCCCGATGTTGATGTCAAATGCCTGAAGGTTCTTGGTAAAAGGAAATACTCCCAGGGCCATTAAAGAAGTGATGATCACGAAATATGGCGCAAGGTTGTAAAGGAATTTATCAGCTTTTACAGTGCCGGTGAGTTCTTTGGAAACCAGTTTCAGCGCATCGGCAAGGGTTTGGAACATTCCTTTGTAGCCTACCCTGTTTGGCCCCAGCCTTAGTTGAAACCAGGCAGCTACCTTTCTTTCCAGGAGCACCAGGTAAAGCCCCAGCACGGCGAATACGCCAAGGTAGATCACAGCGATAAAGACCATATTTGTGATCTCGACTGCACCTGCAGGCATAAAAGTCAATAACCAGTCATTGATGCTTAAGAAGGTGTTCATTTTATCTATCAATTTCAGGTACAACAATATCTATAGTGGCCATGGTAGCAACCAGGTCGCCAATCTTTCCGCCAACTGTAATGTGGTTGAGCAGGGACAGGTTTGAAAGGCCGGGAGATCTAAATTTCACCCTGTAAGGGTTTTTTGTGCCGGTGCTTATGATGTACACACCCAGCTCTCCTCTTGCCGTTTCTACTTTCTGGTAATAATCTCCTTTCGGAAGTTTGATCACTGCGTCTGTGGCCACTTTGGTCGGGCCTTCGGGAATGCTGTCTATCAACTGTTCAATAATGGATATAGATTCCCACATCTCCTGTATCCTTACGCGGTATCTTGCAAAAGAATCTCCGGCAGTATCAAGAGCTTCAGTAAAACTTACCCTGTCGTAGGCGCTGTAGGGATGATGTTTTCTCACGTCACAGGAATATCCTGAACCTCTTGCAACAGGCCCCGAAGCGCCAAAGTTGATCGCATCTTCTTTGGTCAAAACACCAACGCCTTTTGTCCTTTTTTGGAAGATCACGTTGCCGGTTAATAAACGGTCGTATTCCGGAAGTTTTGTCTTAAAGTGGGCGACGAATTCTTTTACCCGCTTTATAAAATCTGGGTGGATGTCGTGCATTAATCCGCCGGGAATATTATAGTTCATGGTAAGCCTGGCGCCGCAGGTTTCCTCAAAGATGTCGTTGATCATTTCCCGGTCGCGGAAGCCGTAGAAGTAGGTGGTAAGGGCTCCTACATCCATACCCATGACGCCCCACCACAAGGTGTGGGAAGAGATACGGGTTAATTCGCTCATCAATGTCCTTATCACCTTCACCCTGTCCGGAATCTCCAGTTCAAGGGCGTTTTCAACTGCCAGGCAGACTGCTTCATTGTTGATGTGCGCAGAGAGATAGTCCATCCTGTCTGTTAGATGAACGATCTGCTGATAGCTGTCCTTCTCGCACATTTTTTCAATGGAGCGATGGATGTACCCAAGATCGGGTTCTACTTTTTTGATGATCTCCCCGTCAATAGTGAGCAGCAGCCTAAGCACACCATGGGTGGCAGGGTGCTGCGGCCCCATGTTGATGAAGTATTCTTCAGATTTGAAGTTGTTCGGTTTTTTGGCTGTATCTAATGTTGCTGTTTCCATTTCAATCTATTTAACAACCATATTGACCTCGTCCACGTAATCTTTTCTAAGCGGGTAGCCTTCCCAGCCTTCGGGCAGGAACAGCGTCTTAAGATTGGGATGGCCCTTGAATTTTATTCCGAAGAAATCGTGTACCTCCCGCTCGTGAAAATTGGCGGTAGCCCAGATGTCCTGTACGGTGTCAAAAATGGGATTTTCGCGGTCTGTTGTCTGTACTTTTACCACTAGGATGTGGCGATGCACGGTAGATTCCAGGTGATATACCACGCCCAGTTCTTTGCCGTAATCCACACCGCTCAAACAAAAGAGGTAGTCAAAATGCGTTTTTTGATCCTCTTTAAGTTTTTTCATTAACTGATGCAGAAGGTTTGGAGTTACAGTAACATTGAGGAATTGAGATCCTACTTCTGAGAACTGCAGGTCTTCGGTCTCCGGAAACCATTCAGAAATTACCTTTTTTAAAGCTTCATTATCCATGACATCTTTCTTAAAGTCCTTCATCAAATCCTTCAATAGGATTCTTTTTGGTGCTACTTTTCTCGTTCATGATTTTCTTCTGCAGCATGAGCATTCCTTCCAACAAGGCCTCTGGCCTTGGAGGGCATCCGGGAACATAAACATCTACAGGGATCACGTGGTCTGCGCCTTTTACTACGGAATAGGAGTTGTAAAAGAAGGGGCCTCCCGAAATTGCGCAGGCACCCATGGCGATCACGTATTTGGGCTCGGCCATCTGGTCGTAAAGCCTTCTTAGTACGGGTGCCATTTTATTGGTTATTGTTCCTGCAATGATGATGAGGTCCGCTTGTCGGGGGGAAGGTCGCGCAACCTCAAAACCAAAGCGCGAATAGTCATGACGTGCAGCACCTGTTTGCATCATCTCGATGGCGCAGCAACTGGTGCCGAAGTAGAGTGACCAAAGTGAATTGGCCCGCCCCCAGTTGATGATCTTGTCCAGGGAGGTGATCACAATGTTGGCACCGTTCTCTGCGGGAATTACCTTTCCCGGAAAATCTTCTGGTATCTTGCCTGCACCTGCAGGTGCTTTTGAATTAATTATTCCCATTTTAAAGCTCCTTTTTTCCATGCATATGCCAGGCCTAAACCAAGTATTGCCAGGAAGATGATGATCTCGATAAATGCCAGTGAGCCTGAATCTCCAAAGACCACAGCCCATGGCACTAAAAACGCCACCTCTACATCAAAAATGAGAAAGAGAATGGCGAAGAGATAGTAGCCCACTTTGAACTGAACCCAGGTGGGGCCAATGGTCTTCATTCCGCTTTCATAGGGCTCTCTTTTGTCTGAATTGTCAGATTTTGGAGAGATGAGATTGGAAAGGAAATTGGCACCGGCGACCAGTACGATACCGGCAATGAGAAAGACAATGATTGCTTCTGAACCCATTTTCTAGAGTCTTAATTTGTTAATAAAATTAACAGTATTGCAGCTGTCAAACACTGATGAAGATCAGGTATCGGCTTATTTTACTTCGTAAGTTTCTCCTGAAAAGAAAAGGTCATCTGTCTTCTTGAAAGGTGACCTGGATTTGATCTGTTCAGTCAGTGCATTTTCGCGTTCTTCAAGGGTAACATCCTCAAAACTGCGGATGATCCCGGTTACCAGAGGATACTCCAGGCGCACCAGCATCTGGTGAAGGGTAGGATCTTTTTCTTTGGCATCGTGTACCAGAAGATCTTCTTCGGTAATACCGTTTTCACCAATTGTAACCACCTCAAGCTTCAGCCCTTTCAATACCAGGCCTTTGTTGCGCTCTTTTCCAAAGATCATCGGTTTGCCATGCTCCACGAAGATCTGCTGGTCTTCGCGCACATTTTTGTCGGTGTATTTTACATAGCAGCCGTCATTGAAGATCACGCAGTTTTGCAGTACCTCGACAAGTGAGGTGCCTTTGAACTTTTCGGCTTCAATAAAAATGTCGGTCATTTCTTTGGGAGCGTTACCGCCTATTCTTGCGAAGAAGCGGGCCTGTGCCCCAATCGCCAATTCTCCGGGAGAGAAAGGTGGTTGTGTATTTCCAAAAGGAGAAGATTTGGTTTTTTGACCTACCAAAGAAGTAGGTGAAAATTGCCCTTTTGTAAGCCCATAGATCTCGTTGTTAAAAAGAATAATATTAAGATCTATATTTCGTCTTAGTACATGAATGAAGTGGTTTCCTCCAATGGCCATACTGTCGCCGTCACCGGTGATCACCCAAACACTGAGGTCTGGATTCGCAAGCTTGACTCCCGATGCTATTGCCGTAGCTCTCCCGTGGATGCCGTGCATGCCGTATGTGCCCATGTAATAGGGGAAACGGGAAGAACACCCGATCCCGGAGATAAACACCACATCTTCTTTTTTGACTCCCATTTCGGGAAGTGCTTTTTGAACAGACCGTAAAATAACATAGTCGTCGCAGCCGGGGCACCATCTTACTTCCTGATCATTGCCAAAATCTTTGTACGTATACTTTTTTTGAACTGTAGTTTCCATAGTTATTTTACTAGCTGTGTGAATTTTTCAAGAAGGTCAGAATTTGCAAATGGCAAGCCCTGAATCTTGTTATACTGAAGGAATTCCCTGTTGAAGTTCATTCTGAGAATGTTGACGAACTGTCCGTTATTTAACTCGCAAACCACTACTTTTTTGAACTTTTTGAGCATTTCTTCGGTGTTCTTTGGCAGCGGATTGATGTAGTTGAAGTGCGCATGCCCGATGTTTTTGTAGCCTTTATCATGCAGCTGTTTTACTGCGGAATGGAGAGAGCCGTAGGTGCCTCCCCAGCCTACCACCAGCAAGTCGCCTTCTTCGGCGAAATCAGGAACTATATCGGGAATGTAATTTTGGACGCGTTTTACTTTTTCGGCCCTGGTGTGGGTCATTATCTCGTGGTTTTCCGGAACGTGAGAAACGTCACCGGTGACCCTGTCTTTTTCAAGGCCTCCAACACGGTGCTCCAGTCCTGGAGTGCCTGGAATGGCCCAGTTTCTGGCCAAAGTTTCCTCGTCTCTGTCGTAAGGATGCCAGTTTTCTTTGGCTTCTGTCACCTTGTGGTTCCTGATCTCTGCCATTTCCTCTAAAGATCTGATCTTCCATGGTGCTGAACCGTTGGCGATATAACCATCAGTGAGCAAGACTACAGGAGTCATGTGCTCCAAAGCAAGTTTTGAAGCCTGGTAAGCATAATGGAAGCAGTTAGCCGGGGTGCTGGCAGCAACCACTATTACGGGACTTTCTCCGTTTCTTCCGTACATGGCCTGTAACAGGTCAGATTGTTCGGTTTTAGTGGGAAGCCCTGTTGAAGGACCGCCACGTTGTACGTTCACAACGACTAAAGGTAGCTCTATCATCATTGCAAGTCCTAAGGCTTCTCCTTTTAAAGCAAGACCCGGTCCAGAGGTAGTAGTAATGGCAAGGTCACCCGAAAAAGAAGCTCCTATTGCCGAGCAAATTCCGGCGATCTCATCTTCAGCCTGGAAAGCTTTCACACCAAAATGTTTATGCTTCACCAGCTCATGAAGAATATCTGTAGCAGGAGTAATAGGGTAGGAGCCTAAGAACAATTCAAGGCCCGATTTTTCAGCAGCAGCTAAAAAGCCCCATGCTGTTGCGGTATTCCCCATGATGATCCTGTATTTTCCACCCTGCATCTTGGCAGGTAAAACGTTGTATGAATTGGGGATGAGTTCGATAGTTTCAGCATAAAAGAAACCGGCATTGAGCACTTTGGTATTTGATTCAATGAGCTCAGGTTTGTTCTTGAATTTTTTCTGAAAGAACTCAATGGTATGCTCTGTAGAACGGCTGTACAGCCAGTACACCATTCCCAGGGCAAACATGTTCTTGCTTCTGGTAATGGCTTTGTTGTCCAGGCCTTCCACATCTTTCAAAGCCTCTTTTGTCAAAGAGGTCATTGGCACCTCAATTACGCGGTAATTGGAAAGGCTACCGTCGTTAAGCGGATTAGACTCATACTGAGCTTTCTCCAGGTTTTTCTTGGTAAAAGAATCTGTGTCCACTATAATGGTATGTCCCGGTTTGACCGAGTACAAATTGGTTTTTAGTCCGGCGGGGTTCATAGCGACCAAAAGGTCTACAGTGTCTCCCGGGGTACTTACTTCCACGCTTCCAATGTGGACCTGGAAGCCTGAAACGCCGTAAAGGCTGCCTTGGGGAGCCCTGATCTCTGAAGGGTAGTTTGGGAAAGTGGCCACATCATTACCAAACATGGCCGAGGTGTCAGAGAACTGCGTACCGGTAAGTTGCATTCCGTCTCCTGAATCCCCTACGAACCTTATCACTACTGCATCTAGGGCTTCGGCCTGAGGATTGACTTTTTCTGTGATCATAAAATGAATTTTTTTAGGACCACCGGCAAACCGGCAGCCGCAGATGTAAACCAAATGTAAAATCAAAGGTTTGCAGTAAATATGATTGAAGTCAGTTATATCCTGATTAATACTGCTTAAACATTAGAAACTAATCAGCTCAAACCTGATAAACATCATATTAAAGCAGGTGAAGCATCTATACTTTTATTGGGAAATTTTAGTAATAATTTTTAATCATTAATGCTATGGCTCTAGTAATAACCGACGAGTGTATCAACTGCGACGCTTGTATATCTGAATGTCCAAACAACGCGATCTACGAACCCGATCAGGAATGGTCTTATTCTGATGAGACTGTCTTAAGCGGAAACGTAACCACGCCAGGTGGAAAAGAAGTGGACGCAGATGAAGAAAAAGAACCGCTTTCAGATGAGTTCTACTTTATCGTTGCAGACAAGTGTACAGAGTGTAAAGGCTTCCATGACAAGCCCCAGTGCGCTTCTGTGTGCCCTGTTGACTGTTGTGTACCCGACGAGGACCACGAAGAATCTGAAGAACAGCTGCTTGAGAAAAAGGTGTGGCTTCACGGAGAATAACAATTTAAAAAATGACCAATTATGGCTCAGGAAAACAAAAAGCTCATTTGTGATGCCAACGAGGCAGTAGCCCGGGTTGCGCATAAGACAAATGAAGTATGTGCCATTTATCCTATTACACCTGCTTCCCCAATGGGGGAACATGTAGATGTCTATAGTTCCAAAGGCAAAAAGAATATCTGGAACAACGTACCCAGGATAGTTGAAATGCAGAGTGAAGGCGGTGCTGCCGGCGCTGTGCACGGGTCGTTGCAGGCAGGTGCCCTAACCACCACTTTTACAGCCTCGCAGGGGCTGTTGCTCATGATCCCAAACATGTACAAGATCGCGGGGGAATTGCTTCCCAATGTGATACATGTTGCAGCAAGGACCATTGCTACCCATGCACTCTCCATTTTTGGAGACCATTCTGATGTTATGGCTGCCCGTCAAACCGGGTACTCCATGCTTTTTGGAGGCTCTGTGCAGGAAGCTATGGATTTTGCGCTCATTTCGCAGGTCGCGACCTTGCGTTCAAGAGTGCCTTTTCTTAATATTTTTGATGGGTTTAGAACCTCTCACGAGATCTCGAAAATAGATGCTATTTCAGATGAGGTGATCAAGGCAATGATGCCCGAGGAAAAGATCATGGAACACAAAAAACGCTCTCTTGATCCTGATTCTCCTGTAATTAGAGGTACTTCCCAAAATCCGGACGTTTTCTTCCAGGCAAGGGAAGCAGCCAATATCTACTATGACAGGGTGCCCGAGATCGTACAGGAGGTGATGGACGAGTTCTATCATCATACCGGCCGCAGGTACAACCTTTTTGATTATGAGGGCCATCCTGAAGCCGAGAAGGTTGTGGTGATCATGGGTTCTGGAGAGGGAGCTGTGAGAGAAACAGTAGACACCCTGCTGAATTCTGATGAAAAAATAGGTGTGCTCATCGTTCGTTTGTACAGGCCATTCTCCATGAAAGACTTCATTGAGAGAATGCCAAAAACAGTGAAAAAAGTTGCTGTTCTTGACCGAACAAAAGAACCGGGAAGTACAGGGGAACCGCTTTACCTTGACGTGGTAACTGCTTATGCCGAAAGCCATAAACAGATGCCGCAGATAGTTGGTGGCCGTTACGGTTTGTCTTCAAAAGAGTTCAACCCGGCTATGGTAAAAGGTATTTTTGATGAACTGGAGAAAGACCAGCCAAAAAACCATTTTACGATAGGTATCAATGACGACCTTACCTTTAAGAGCTTGCTTTACAATCCGGTGTTCAAGACCAGGAAGAAAACGTTTAACTGCCTGTTCTACGGATTAGGTTCTGACGGAACAGTAGGAGCTAATAAGAACTCCATTAAGATCATTGGAGAAACAACTGATAACTTTGTACAGGGTTACTTTGTTTATGACTCCAAAAAAGCGGGTTCACAAACGGTTTCTCACCTAAGATTTGGACCCGATCCTATCTATTCCAGCTATTTGATCAACACTGCAGACTTTATTGCATGTCACCAGTTCAATTTTGTTGAGAAGTATGACATCCTCAAAAAGGTCAAAAAAGGCGGTACTTTCCTTTTGAACTCACCTTTTTCTAAAGATGAGATCTGGGAGAACCTTCCGCAGAAAATGCAGGAAGAGATCGTAGAGAACGATTTGCAATTCTATGTTGTTGATGCGACCAAAGTGGCTCATGAATCCAAACTTGGAAAACGTACCAACACCGTATTACAGACCTGTTTCTTCGCAATTTCGGGAGTGCTTCCGAAGGACGAGGCTATTCAAAAAATTAAAGATGCCATCGTGAAATCTTACTCTCACAAGGGAGAAAAGATCGTACAGATGAACTTTAACGCTGTAGACAAGTCTTTGGAATTCCTTCAAAAAGTGGATTATCCAAGACAAATTACCAGCAACAAAGCCCTTAAACCAATGATGACCGGCGAAGCCGATCCATTTGTTAAAGAGGTGCTTGGTAAGATCCTGGCCGGTCACGGTGACGAACTTCCCGTAAGTGCATTTCCTGTCGACGGAACTTTCCCTACAGGTACCACTCAATATGAAAAACGCGGAATTGCAGATTTTGTTCCGGTTTGGGAAGGTGAAGACCTTTGTACCCAGTGTAACAAGTGTGTGGCCATCTGTCCGCATGCCGCGATAAGGGCAAAGGTTGTTCCTAACGAAGACCTGGCAGACAAGCCAGATTCTCTAAAGGCAGTTCCTGCAAAAGGCCGCCCGTTCACAACTTCAGCAGACTCTTATATCCTACAAGTTTCTCCTGAAGACTGTACCGGCTGTGACCTTTGTGTGGCTGTTTGTCCTGCTGAAAGCAAAGAGGTCGAGAACTTTAAGGCCATCAACATGAGGCCAAAACTCGAGGTGGCTGAGAAAGAAGATAAGAATTGGGATTATTTTACCAGCCTTCCTTACTACGATCGTACAGAGTTACAGATCACGAATGTGAAAGGATCTCAATTCCTTGAGCCGCTGTTCGAATTTTCAGGCGCCTGCTCGGGATGTGGAGAAACTCCTTACATCAAGATGCTTACCCAGCTTTATGGTGACAGCATTATGATCGCGAACGCAACAGGCTGTTCTTCCATCTATGGAGGAAACCTGCCAACCACGCCTTATAAGACAAACGAATTTGGCAGAGGTCCGGCATGGGCAAACTCCCTATTCGAGGACAACGCCGAATTCGGTTTGGGAATGAAGCTTGCTTTGACCAAGAAACAGGAGATCGCGGTTAACCTGCTGAAGGAACTAGAACCGCTGGTGGGAAGCGAATTGGTAAATACCATTTTAGACAACCCTGAAGCAGATGAAGTTCAGAAAAAGCAAAAACATGCAGACATTGCCGAACTTAAAAACATCCTGCCCAGCATAGGTTCTCCCGAAGCTCTCAAGCTCAATCAGTTGACCGAATACCTGCGTAAGAAGTCTGTCTGGATCCTTGGAGGAGACGGCTGGGCCTACGATATCGGCTATGGCGGAGTGGACCACGTGTTGGCTTCAGGAGAAGACATCAACATCCTGGTAATGGATACCGAAGTTTACTCCAACACCGGAGGACAGATGTCTAAAGCTACCCCGCTGGGTGCCAGCGCCAAATTTGCAGTTTCAGGTAAGAAAACCTCTAAGAAAAGCCTTGCTTTACAGGCGGTTTCTTACCAGAACGTGTATGTGGCACAGGTAGCCATTGGAGCTAAAGATCTGCAAACGCTTAAGGCTTTTGAAGAAGCAGTAGCTTACCCTGGACCATCTATCATCATCGCTTATTCTCACTGTGGAGAGCACGGCTATGAGTTGAAACACGGAGCCAAACAGCAGGAAAAAGCTGTAGAAACAGGTTACTGGCCATTGTTTAGGTTTGATCCTTCCAAAAACAAAGGGAAACGATTCAAACTTGATTCTAAAAAGCCACAGGGTGAATTGAAGGATTTCATGTACAATGAAACCCGATTCACACGCGTGGCTAAGGAAAATGCCGAAATTGGTGCTGCTTTACTGAAGCAGGCACAAGAGGAGGTAGATTCCAAATGGGAAAGGCTGGAGCTTTACAGAGATATGTAACCGGTACAAGCCTTTTCAGCTAAAACTTTAGCTGAAAAGGCTTTTTTTGATAACTTTTAACAACCTGAACATGGAAAAAAAAGCACTGGAGCTCATCGATGAAGCTGTGAAAAAACTTCATGAAGCGAACGAAGAACTGTGCAGACCCGAAGAAGATGTGGTTTCCCACCTGGTCTGTAAGCACTCTCAGGTGGCGATCGAGAATTTTTTGAAGGCCTACCTTCTTAAAAAAGACGTCAACCTTGATAAGTACGAGACCATCAACAGCCTTTACTACAAATGTATCGCTGTAAATCCTAAGTTTGTAAATGTAGATCTTGAAGACTTTACCTGTAAGCACGACAAATTCCAAACTCATTCTTGCAGCGATAACAATAAAGTGAGCAGATGTTTTGAACTGGCCGGTAAAATGGATGCTTTTTTGAAACAAGAAGATCTACTTTGAGAACAAATATCGAAAACGTTATTGTAACCCGGCAGCCCTTCCGTGGTTGACAAAAACTTAATTTAAGAATCCATTGGCCCTGCAGTAAATGCGGGGCTTTTTATTTTTAACACTTTTCAAAAGCACAAAATATAGTTAAAAGGTATTGTTTAACAAGATTTTAATAATTTTGAGCCCCAATGTTGAACCCTACAAATTGAGATCAAAGCTTTGTTGAGAACTGCCTTGATCATACAACAGGATATTATTATCCTAAAGATTCTGGAAAGAATGCTTAAACAGCACAGCTACGAATGCAAGGCCATTCGTACGCTTGCCGAATTGAGCATAGAAGACCAGGCGCACAACTTTGATTTTATCATTTCTGATATTCTCTTCGACGGAATCGCCCCTTTAGATTTTGTTTATCAAATACAGGAGATCATTTTGCATAAGTCGCTCATCATTGTGACCAATATGGGACAGCAGAAGGTGCAGCAGGAGATCATGGACTCCAATAATGTGGAAGGCTTTTTTGCCGTGCCTCTTGATATGAGTGAAATCGAAAAAATAGTAGCCTGATCATGGAGTATAATGTTCTCTTTATAGCCATTGATATTCTCCTGTTCGTCCTGCTAGGTTTATGGATCACGATCGGCTTCAGTTTAAAATACAGGAAAAGAAAAACCGCTCAACTGCAAAAAATAGAAGGGGTTTTTGCTGAAGAAACTTCGAAGTACCTTTATCCCCTGCCGGGAGAGGAACCTGATCTTATCGAGATCCAGCGTGCCTTCAGAAATGCAGGGGTGCTGCGGAAAAAGCCGCGCAATGTGCAGTACATGATCGACCTCATGATAAGGTCGCAACGTTCTTTATTAGGATCCAATTATGATAAATTAGGCCTGCTTTTTCAGCAGATCCCACCTTTTCGGGCTTCGATCAATAAGCTCAACAGCAAGAAATGGTATGTCAAGGCACGCGGAATAAGAGAGATCTATGAAATGGATCAGGAGCAGCATATCAAAAGACTTATCCGGGAACGCAACAACAAGAATATCTATGTGCGTCGGGAAGCACAGATCGCGATGGTGATCTTCCTGGGATGGGGAAGTTTGCGCTTTCTGCCATACTTGAAGAGGGAAATGATGCTGTGGCAACAGATAAAAATTGTTGAAAAGCTTCATGATCTTTACCCGGTGCCCGAGCTAAAGTATCTTAGAAAAGCATACAGAGCTCAACGACCGTATGCCCAGGAGCTCACGATGCGCATCATCCGGAAATTTGATCTGGATTCAGAAGTCGACTATATTTTGTCATTTTTGGACCATGAGAATTTTGACCGCCGGGAAACCGCGATCTATTGTATCTCGTCTTTTGATCTCAACCAACAAAGGCTTGAGCAGGTGAAAGATTGTTTCTTCAGGATCCCGAATACAGAACAGCAGGTGCAGCTGCTAAAGTACATCCACAGGATCTCAGCAATGACCGAACTGGATTTCTTTAAGCAGGTGCTGCTCAAAGGCAACGATATCTTGAAGCTGAGCACTGCAGAAATTCTTTGGAATGGCGGCTACAAAAAGGAGGTCCAGGAATTTTATTATCAGCAATATGCTGCCCAACCTATTGAAGATAAACTGGAATGGTAGATAATTACAATCTGTACCTATTTTATCAAAACATTAGCTGGTTCTTCTTGATCTACGGCATATGTCTGATCTTAATTTACTTTACCGGAATCATTCTTTCCAGGCGCGCTGTGAAAAGAAATAAGAGGCGTTCCCGCTTCTTGCAGGTAAACGATATTATAAGCGCTACAGATGTTCCTTCGGTGACCCTGGTGGCGCCGGCTTTCAACGAAGGCATGACGATAGTTGAAAATGTAAAGTCGCTGCTTTCTATTCAGTACCCTTTCTATGAATTTATTCTGGTAAACGACGGGAGCAAGGACAATTCAATGGAACTGCTTATCGAAAAATATGATCTGGAGCCTTTTGATGCCACTTTTATTTCGCAGCCCATTCCCACGGCAACGGTCAACAAGATCTATAAAAGCCGTAAAAAACAATACCGGCACCTCACGGTGATCGACAAAAATAACGGCGGCCGTGCCGATGCCCTCAACGCCGGGATCAACTTTGCCCAGTCTGAACTCGTGCTGTGTACAGATGCCGATTGTATTATTGAGCAGGACGCTTTACTTAAGATGGTTCGGCCTTACCTTGAAGAAGGCGACAAGGAAATTATCGCCTGTGGAGGTGCCATTGGAATTGCCAATGATTCTGTAATAAGGAATGGGGTATTGAAAAAACTATTTGTTCCTAAAGACCTGGTACCAACCATCCAGGTGGTGGAATACATCAGGGCCTTTTTGATTGGAAGAATGGGCTGGGGAGAGATCAACGGCTTGATGCTAGTCTCCGGTGCCTTTGGAATGTATCCACGAACCAGGCTTATCCAGGTAGGTGGATTTAATCACAAAACTGTGGGGGAGGACCTGGAGCTGTGTATTAGGCTGCGGGTGCACATGGAAAAGCTGAAAAAGCCTTACAAGGTGGTTTATGTACCCGAAACCCTGTGCTGGACAGAGGCGCCGCCCGATTACAACATCTTTATAAAACAACGTGACCGCTGGGCGAGAGGTCTATGGGAAACTTTGAAACTCCACAGACACCTGTTCTTAAACCCGAAGTATGGCAGCATGGGCTTGATCTTTTTCCCCTATTGGTGCATCTTTGAATTTGGAGCGCCAATAGTTGAATTTCTGGGCTTGATCTGTATTATTTTCTTCGGATGGCTGGGCTTTATAAACTGGACCAGCGCCATTCTTCTGTTCACAGTGGTTTATCTCTTAGGCTGCATCTTTTCGACCATTTCGGTGTTTTTTTATGTAAAGAACTTCAGGCATTATGCCACCGGAAAGGAAGTGACCGAGCTCTTGCTGGCTGCCTATCTGGAACCCTTCGTGTTTCATCCTATCCTTGTTTTTGGGCAGATGAAAGGCTATTACAAAAAGATCTTCGGAATAAAATCTGGCTGGGGCACCATGACCCGCAAAGGCTTTAGTACTACTGAAGGCTGAAAAATGGCATTTTAGAACCTGTATCTGTAGCCGGCAAAACCGACAAACTGAGTGCCTTCCCTGGCTGAAGTAATGTCCTCGTATAGAAATCCTGCACCAAGGTTGAAAATGTGATGGACCCCAAAAGATTTGTTGATTCCCAGATTTCCGTAATAAGCGTCTAAAGTAGGATCTGTTTGTACACGGGAATAAAGACTGGTTTCATCAGGAGAGATCCCGCTGCCAAGCCTTAAGAACAGGTAATTATCGGCGTTTTTTAAGTAAAATCTCAGGTTGAACTGGTAATTCTGCACTAGCTGTTCCATTCTTTTCGGCCCCAGGAAACTCCGCAGGTTGAGGTAGAACTTTCCGCTGTAGGCGGTAAGGCCAATAATTCCGGAGAAATAGCTGCTGTTGTTGTAAAAAAGCATCCTGGAACCCACTTCAGCTTCAAAATTTGAAGCGAAGTTGTAGTAAAGAGAGGCACTGCCTCTAAAATCGGGGAAGATCATGTCATTGGAGAAACCTGCATTGACAAAGCCGTAGAACCTGTCACTAAAAACAGGATACACCTCCAGTTCGTACAGTTTTCCCTCATCATATCCCCTGTTGGTGTAATTGATCCTTCCAATTACGGCGGTACGATCAAAATTGTGCTGGTACTCCAGGCTTAGGAGGTTCCAGGAGTCGCTTCGGGAGTAGGCCTCGCTAAAATTGATGTATTGATAGTTGATCCCCATTTCGTCGCTTATGGTCCTGTTCAAAACGTTTTGAAGGCTGTAGCGTTGCCCTCCCGAAATGTCATTTTTGGAGACCAATTCCAGCGCCAGCTCCCGTGCTTCTTTTCGCTGCCCGTCCTGCAGCAGCAAAAGAGCTTTCTGAACTTTTAGCCCGGTATCCTCAGGATAAACGGTCAAAATGCGGTTCAAAAACACAAGCGCTTCCGGGGCAGCCGGGAATTTCTTCACGCGTTGCTCTGCTAGTGGTTTTACGTCAACATATTTTGGGACGTTTTTCAGAAGTAAATCCAGGTCCTCATCGGCCGTTTGCAAGTTGTTCAGCGCCCAATTCGTCCTTACCCGCAGGATCCTGATGTCGTGATATTCCGGAGCAAGCTCCAGGCCGCGGGAACTTAACCTTAGAGCGTCATTGTAATTTTCAGCTTTATAAGCGTCCAGGGCGTGGTAATAAAGCGTATCGGTATTAGTTTCTGAAATTTCCTGGGCAAAAAGGCCGGCAGGGAATAAAAGGATCAGCAAAAGTAGCTTTGAGCGAAAGTTCATTTGAGGGGGCTAAAAATTCGGTTCAAATGTAATTCTTTTAAGAAGAAGGACTTTTTCTAAGGTCTTAAAAATGCCATTTTTGAACAGTGTTTTTTGCGTTACTTTTTCTGAAATGTTTCCAGCCCGCAAAATTTCGATGATGATTCGTACGAAATATTTTGACAGATAACTTCAGCAGCAGGCGTTAACATAATTTTTGTAATTTTCGGCGGTGTAAGAAGGCCGGGGTTGGAAGCTCTAAAATTTGCGATATGAAAAATCAATTTTACCTTATTCTGGCTTTGTTGTTTGCGGTGCTGCTAAGCGGCTCGGGCAGTTGGGGCCTTACCGAAAGCAGTGAAGCGCGTTATGCCGAGATCGCCCGCGAGATGGTTGCCAGCGGGGATTACCTGCACCCGTCACTCCTTGGTATACACCACTATCACAAACCTCCCGTGACATACCAGCTCACGGCCCTTGGTTATCAAATCTTCGGAATAAACGAGTTTGGCGCCCGGTTCTTTTTGGCGGTAGCACTGCTGCTACAGGTGTTCTTCGTTTACAAAATAGGCCGGTTGCTCTTCAAAGATGAGAAGAAAGCGATTGCTTCAGCATTGATCTACTTTTCTTTTCCCGTGGTCCTTATCGCCGCAAGAAACCTGACCACAGATGCCTTTTTGACTACTTTCATTCTTTGGGCGTTGTATTTTTGGCTGCTGCGCAAGCAAGGGCGATCTGTGCTTTTTCTCTACGGATTTTACCTCATGCTGGGCCTGGCCATGCTTACCAAAGGTCCCGTGGTGCTGTTGCCGCCGGTGATCTTTATCCTCTTCTGGAAGATCATTAACAGGGAGAAAATGAAGTTCACCATGCATACTTTTCTTGGAACTTTGCTGTTCCTGGTGGTTTCTGCTTCTTGGTTCGTGGCGGTCATTATTGATAAACCTATACTTCTCGATTATTTCGTGAAAGACCAGATCGTAAAGCGAAGCCTGGAGGCCGAAAAATTCCACCGCAGTAAACCCTTTTGGTATTACCTGGCCTTCGCACCGCTGCTTGGCGTGCCATGGCTGTTTTTCATTGGCACAGATGCCGTCAAGAACTTCAAGAGCATCATGAACCGGCGTAAAAATGAAATGATCCTGTTGTGGAGCAGTCTATTGCTGCTCTTGATCTTTTCCCTGTTCTCGTCAAAGCTCATCCTGTATATCCTGCCCATTTATCCGTTCATGGCCCTTTTAGGCGGTTCATTATTGGAGCGCACTCCGTTGAAGAGGTTGAATATCTACACGAAGATCTTTGCAGGTTTATTTCTTATCCTGTTTAGCGGTTTGCTTTACTTGTCATTCAGTGAACAATTTCAATTCAGTTTCTGGTATGCGTTGCCGCTCTGCGCTTTGCTTGCCGCTGTGGGATTCTACTTCCTGAAAATGCGGAATAAAGATCTGCTTCGGCCGGTTTATATGGGAGTCTGGTTTTCGGTCTTTTTGTTGTTCACCTATGCTTTGTTTGGCGCCCAGAACGATGGCGTGATCAATTCGGTTAAAGAACTTTCAGCTTTTGTCAAACAGGAAAAGCAGGACGTAAACAACGTGGTGGTATATGACTACCTTTTACCTTCCGCAGCATTTTACCTGGGGGATCGTATAGTAACTGTGAACGAAAAGAATTTCAAGTCCCAACGTGAGGTCGAGTTCGAGAGCGACAGTCTTTACAAGAAGAATTACATTGACCTGCGACAGGAAGGCGAATTGAAAAGGTTCAAAGATCTTATGCGACAAAAGGACAACGTGCTCATCCTGCGGAAGAAAAAACAGCTTCCGGATTCTTTGCAGTACCTGCTTACCAACTTTTCCCATTCCGCAGAAAGGGGGAAATGGCGGGTCTATTACTAAAAAAAATATTCGGAATCCCGCAGTACAAAAGGTTTAGAAAAGAGGACATTTTTGTCCTATATATGAGCCTGGTCATAATTCAGCCGGGAAAAAATGCCTTGTTTTACATCCTGATTAATCCAATAAACGAGTCATGAAAAATATTTACCTCCTTCTTTTCTTTTTTGTGTACAGCATAAGTTTTTCCCAGACCTTTGAAACTTCTTTGCAGCTGCGGCCCCGCCTGGAATTCAGAAATGGTTATAAAAATCTCCTTTTTGAAGATCAGGACCCTGCCACTTTTATTTCTCAACGCTCCCGGCTCACTTTGGGCTACAAGAATGAAAAACTGCTGGTAAAGCTGGCAGCTCAAAACATTCATGTTTGGGGAGATGTGCCCACGATGCGCCTTAAAGACAACAACGGAATTGCCCTTTTTGAAGCTTATGGACAATACTCTTTTAATGAAGATTTCTTTGTGCGTTTGGGAAGACAGGTGCTTTCCTATGACAATCAGCGCATCCTGGGAGAGGTAAACTGGGCACAGCAGGGGCAGAGCCATGACGCGGCATTGCTTTCCTGGCAACCTGCGGAAAATAGCCGTTTAGACCTTGGTTTTGCTTACAATGCGCCTGCCGAGACCTTAGCTGAAGTTCCTTATGCTGTCAATTCTTATCAAAATCTACAGTTCGCCTGGTACCATCTTGAATTTGGTAAGTCAGGATTAAGCCTGCTGGCGATGAATACCGGCTATGAAGACCCTGCCGATCAGGAAGTTGATTATCTTCAGACCTTTGGAGGTTTTTATAAATTTAACTCCCGAAAATTTGCTGCCGATGCTTCTGCCTACGGACAAACCGGGAAAAGGTTAGATAGGGATCTTAGTGCCTTTTACGCGGGAGCAAATCTTAATTACGCCATTTCCGGAATCTGGAAAGTTGGAGCGGGAGCAGAGTATCTTTCGGGAACCAATATGGACGAAAATTCAGGCGATCTTAATTCTTTTACGCCGCTCTTCGGAACAAATCACGCCTTTAACGGATTTATGGACTACTTCTACGTGGGAAATCACCAGAATACCGTTGGCCTGGTCGATCTCTACGGAAAGGTCACCTATTCGGCTCCAAAATTCGAACTTTCGGTCATTCCTCATGCTTTCTCATCAGCTGCAACGATCATTGATCCTTCGGCAGGTGAAATGGATAAATATTTAGGAACCGAAGTAGACCTGGCAGGTTCCTGGAAAGTAGCTAAAGACTTTTCAGTAGCCATGGGATACTCTCAAATGTTCGCGACCGACAGCCTGGAGCTGCTCAAGGGCGGGGATGCAGGTGCAAGCCAAAACTGGGCCTGGCTAATGGTCAATTTCAACCCTACGCTGTTCTCCTTCAGTAAATAAGAATATGTTTATTTAGTTGGAAAAGCCGGGGCAGGAGTGCTGCTTCGGTTTTTCTTTTTATACAGGTGTCAAAAATGACATCTTTGAATGGCTTTATATGCAGCATGGCAGGCCCCGGGCAGAAAAACAAGCGCGAAATAAATGAAAGCTTTTCTTTGAAATTACTCCTGAACCTGCTTTATTTGCACTTGCATTCGGGCGTAGTCCCGGAAGCCTTGGAAGCAACTGCTTCCATGAATATTCGGGGTGTGGCGCAGTCCGGTAGCGTATACGTCTGGGGGGCGTAGGGTCGCAGGTTCAAATCCTGTCACCCCGACGAATCTCCATAATTGGAGTATTAAAAACCCTGTAATCTCTTGATTTACAGGGTTTTTTCATTTTTAGTGATATCATATAATATCATCTAAAATGGTAAGTTTGGTGAATGATTCGGTGAATGATTTGTTACACCAAATTCTCTATCTTTCTAAGGCATAAAGTTGAAATTTCAGCTCGTCTGCAATTAATCTATTGTTCAACTAAAGACGTTCGAAATGCCTGATTTTACTACATTCTCCGTTCTTTTCTTCGTTAGGAAAACTAGCGCAGATACTTCAAAATTTTCAATTTATGCACGAATTACTGTTGATGGAAAACG
>JBAVJB010000029.1:0-48810 GCA_049687495.1 Salinimicrobium sp. | reverse complement strand
GTGCTGGAATTGGTAGACAGGCATGGCTCAGAACCATGTGTCCATTAGGGCGTGCGGGTTCGACTCCCGCCTCGGGCACGAAAAATAAATCAAACCTCACAGGTTTTCAAAACCTGTGAGGTTTTTTTAATCGAGGTTCTATTTTTCTACTTTTTCCTTTACGTAGAAACTCTTTCCGGCCCTGTTGATGTGATCAACAAAATTCTTGTTGGAAAGCTTTTCAAAAATGGACACGTTTATCATATAAGGTAGCATAAGGTCATCAAGCCTTTTCTCAATCTGAAGCAAATCCTCGAAACTGAGATCACCTTTTAAACTAATGTCGATGTCAGAGCCTTCTCTAAAGGTTCCCAAAGCCCTTGAACCGTAGATGACAACTTCATCAATCTCCGGAAAAGAGCTAAAAACTTCTCTTAGCTTTAGGAGAACATGATCTTTTAAGCCAAATTCCATTGTTTAAGATTCTTTGCTTTTTTGAATGCCCCGCATTTTTTCTTTAAAGTCATTGAAGAGGGTCAGATATTTTTTCAGAATGACATCCGCTATTTCCGCTGCCGTCTTTTCATCATAAGTATGAGATGTTTGGTTGCGGCTAATGATCATGTCCATCCAAACTTCTCCATCACCTATTAAGCCATACTTAAATGCTTCCCGGGTAGCATCCCTACTCCCCCTGATTTCGGGATTACCCTGATAATCAAAATAGTCTTTCATCAATTTCCAGGCGAGTTCGTGCGTAAACTCAAAAGACTGAATCAACCCTTGCCTTTCGAGCTCAGACAAATCCCTTTGTTGACTGAGTTCTGCTGCCTTGTTAAGCTGAAGCAGAGCTTTTGAGTAATTCTCAAGACGTTGATGCCATCGGGTATCTTCTCCGGCCATATTGGAAGTTTATATACAAATATAACTAATATGGAGGCAAATTTTACTCCCGCCTCGGGCACGACAACAAATTCAAACCTCACAGGTTTCAAAACCTGTGAGGTTTTTTATTTTCTACGCCACCGTGATCTCCTTCGCCAGGTAAACTTCCTGCACGCTTTGCAGGATCTCAACACCATCTTTCATAGGCCTCTGGAAAGCCTTCCTTCCCATGATGAGTCCGCAGCCACCGGCGCGTTTGTTGATCACGGCGGTCTTGACGGCAGCTTTAAAATCCGAATCTCCCTTGGAACCGCCACCCGAGTTGATGAGGCCAATCTTGCCCATATAGCAGTTAGCCACCTGGAAGCGGCAAAGATCTATTGGGTTATCAGTTGTAAGGCTTTTATACATTTCGTCGTCCTGCTTTCCGAAGCCGATGTCCCTAAATCCAAAGTTGGTTTCAGGTAATTTTTGTTTGATGATATCGGCTTTTATGGTCACCCCGATATGATTCGCCTGCCCGGTAAGATCGGCAGCGGAATGGTAATCTTTTCCGTCTTTCTTAAATGCTGAATTTCTGGTGTAACACCACAAAATGGTCGCCATTCCCAGCTGGTGCGCTTCCTCGAAGGCAGCAGCTACTTCCTGTATTTGTCTGGTGCTTTCTTCGGAACCAAAATAAATGGTGGCTCCCACTGCAGTAGCACCCATATCCCAGGCTTCGCGAACACTTCCGAAGGGGATCTGGTCGTATTTATTGGGGTAGGTGAGCAGTTCGTTATGGTTCAGCTTTACTATGAATGGGATCTTGTGCGCGTATTTTCTTGCGTGCAGCGCCAAGCCGCCAAAAGTTGAAGCCACTCCGTTACAACCGGCTTCAATGGCGAGTTTGACAATATTTTCGGGATCAAAGTAATCCTGGTTCTTATAGAATGAAAAAGCCGCGGAATGTTCTATTCCCTGGTCGACCGGCAGGATGTTGATATAACCGGTGCCGGCAAGGGCGCCGTGGTTATAGAGCTGGGCCAGACTTTTTAAAACCTGAGGATTGCGGTCGCTATCCTGGAAATGCTCTACGACCTGTGGGCCGGGAATGGTCAATCGTTCTTTGGGTATTTTTTTGCTTTGGTAATTGAGAAGTGCATCGGCTTCTTCCCCGAGCGTTTCGGTGATCTTATCAATAGTGTTCATAAAAGCGGTTTTTGGATGGTTTTATAAGCTATTGTGTTGAAGATAAGTTTTTTAAAACAGAACGAAAGAAGCTGAATTCCTAAAAAAAATATAAAACTCAGTGGTATTGATTGAAGATTCCCTCATCAAAGGGCGTCCAGAGACAGGCCGGTAAATTGGCCTTTTTGAGCCCGTTGTTCACCCAGGTGTTGGCGTTGTAGAAAAAATGAACCGACCGACGCGCTGGGTAAAAAGTATCATCTTCGTTATAACTCAGCTCCAGTGGCTGCGGCAACACATGTTCCTTTATTCTGAAGCTGTTGAGGATATATTCTGAAAGCTGTTTATACTGAAGCCGGCTCAAATACACGGGGATCATCGGCTTATTGAACCTTAGCTGCTGCAGGAACTGCACGTGAATGGCTGAAGGACCCGGCTGATAAACAGCCCTAAAGGCGACCGGGAAACTGCCACCTTTTGAAGGATCTTCAAAAGCATCAAGATCTCCCCAGCTAAACGAAACATAGCTGAAATCTGCCCTTTTTGAAGAGGTATTTTCGGTAGATGTTATCCTGCTCCAGTCTGTCACCTCATTTTTGAGCGGCAGCACAAAGCTCATTTTTGCGCCGTCTGTTCGCAGATAGATCTTAATACCTTCGGTTCGCTGCTTTCCGTTGTTCACCGGGATGTAGGAACCTGCAAGAGCCGCAACAAAGTAGAGCAGCAAAACCAGCAGGAAGGATAGTAGTCCTTTGCCGATGAAAGTCAGGATGCGGAACAGCAATTTTGACATTTAAACCTTCATAAGGATGAGGTCTTTGAGGGCTTTTTTGAAGATCTCTATCTCCTCTATAGTGTTGTATGGTGCAAAACCTATACGTATCCACCCGCCGGTTTCCATGACAGGAAAAACCTCGGCCATGGTAGAGGCGTAAAAATGCCCGTCACCAATACAAAGATTGTATTTTTCTGCAAAGAATTTTGTGGCCTCTCTTGAATGTATGCCTTTGATGCGGAAGGCGAAAGTGGGGGTTTTTCTGACATTTTCGGGAGCCCTGTAAAGTTCGACTTCAGGAATTTCTTTTAAAAAGCTTTCCAGTTCCCCAATCAACTCCTCCTCGTAATCTTCAATAGCCTGCATACCGGAAACTAGTTTTTTCCGCAGGGAATCACCACTGCCAAGACTGCCAATAAAGTTGATCGCGCCACATAAACCGGCTATGCCTTCGTGGTTTTGGGTTCCGGTTTCCAGGCGGTATGGTATTTCGTTAGGAGCGGGTTGAAGTTTCATCACCTCTAACTTCTCAAAAAGGGCTTTTTTGATCACCGCTATTCCCAGGTGCGGCCCGAAGAATTTATAAGCTGAACAAAACAACACGTCTACTTCCAGGGCTTTGAAATCAACCGGGAAATGTGGAACCGCATGAACAGCATCGGCAATAGTAAAAGCATCTACAGCTTTTGCTTTTTCAAAAATTGGTTTTGGATCGGTTATCGTGCCGGTAAGGTTGGAGGAGAGGCCGACAGCGACCAGTTTGGTGTTTTCATTGATGAGCTCGTCGAGCTGAGACAGATCTAGCGTTAGATTTTCTTTATCAACCGGAATGAATCTTACTCTTGCCGCAGTTTCCTTCGCCAGCTGCAGCCATGGATCAACATTGGCACGGTGATCCAGCTGGGTTACCAGGATCTCGTCTCCCTGCTTGAAGAACTTCCGTAGACTCATAGCTACCTGAAAAGCAAGGCTGGTCATGTTCTGTCCGAAAGCAACTTCTTCGGCATCACAATTCAGCAGGTCACCCACTGTTGATTTTGCCTCGTCAAGCAATTGATCTGTTTTGTTGCTGGTGGAGAAGGTGCCGTGAAGGTTGGCCATTCCGGTAGAGATGTATTCCAGCATTCTGTCAATGCACGGCTGCGCCATTTGTGTACCGCCGGGGCCGTCAAAATAAATAGGGAAAACCTGCTCCTGCTGCTTGATGTTGAGGGCGGGAAACTGCGCGCGCACTTCTTCTATGGGAAAACTCATATTTTCTTTCTTCTTTTTTTATAATCCATGTAAATATAACCGGCGTAAAGCACTGCACCAATTCCGCCGATCCAATAAAGCCCGTTCTCAAGCCGGTCAATGTCCTTAGAGAAATAAGCTACAGCTATTGAAAGTGGGATCATTCCGCAGTAAGTGGCCAGCATAAACTTTTTAAAGTCCATTTTTAGAATGCCTGCAATAAAACTTATGGCGTCATTAGAGAAAAAGGGCGAGGTCCTAAAGAGGATGACCGTTCCGAAGCCATAGTTGGAGATCCAGTAATCCATTTTCTCCAGCTTTTCTTTGCTAATAAAAACACCCTTCAGTCTTTTGCCAATGTGGTAACCAAGGGTAGAGGCTATTCCCACGCCAATGAGGTTGATGAGGATTCCCCACCAGAAGCCGTAGGCCACCACTCCAACGATAATTGGGAGCCAGGAAGGAAAGATGATAAGGAACATTTGCAAAACGATAAAAACTATTATAGCCAAAGGCCCCCAGATCCCGAACTGGTCTACATAATCCTGGATTCTTGCCTGGTCCTGACTGGTGAGTACATTCCATGCTTCCTTTAAAGCCGACTGAAAAGGCGGGTACAGAAAGTAAAGCAGCAGCAGTAGCAGAATGATGCTGCCGCTAATAAAAAAGGAGCTGTATTTCTTCAAAGAGGTTGTTTCCACGCTAAGACCTTGAAATTAGCAAAATTTGCGTGGCAGCAGTAAAAATTAGGTTTTAAAACTTCTATAAAACTTGAAAAGATTAATCATATGGTAACCTTTGAAATATAACAATACCTGTCAAAAATGCTATTTTTGAGGCCTCTTTAGTTGTTGATTTTCAGTCGTATGGGGTGTAAATGTTTTATGATTTCACTTCTTCATGTTTACCAATTCTTCTGTTTTACCTAACCGTAATTTGCAATTAACACTGGCTTAACATTGAAGTTCTTTATTTGCAGTGACAAAAACAAAGAACACTATGAAATTCAAAAAGTTGACAATTGTCGCCATGCTCCTTTTTTCTGCTGCTGCTGTACAGGCACAGGATATTACCGAAAGCAGATTTGGAAAAGGCCTTTTTAGCGTAACTGCTAAAGACAGCTCTTACAGTGCAAACTTTACTGTTAGAATGCAATCTCTTTTTACTTCTGAATGGGGAATTCCTGAAACAGGAGGCTGGAGTGATGCAGAAACCAACATGTTGATTAGAAGAGCCAGACTCAAATTCAAAGGATTTGCTTACACACCAAAGTTACAATACAAGCTTCAACTGGGACTTACTAATCGAGATATGGGCGGTGCCTCACCTTATACCAACGATGCGCCCAGGTTTATACTTGACGCGGTAGTAATGTATGAATTTGCAGATAACTGGGAGTTCTGGGTGGGACAAACCAAACTTCCGGGTAACAGGGAGCAGTTGATCTCTTCAAGTGAACTTGAAACTGTTGACCGCTCCTTGGTGAACAGCCGCTTCAACCTGGGTCGTGAAACCGGTTTGCAGTTACATCACTCTTCAACTCTTGGAAACAATGTTGTGCTAAGAGAAGCCCTTGCAGTTTCACAGGGAGAAGGCCGTAATATTACTTCGGGAAATTTTGGAGGTCACCAGTTCACCGGAAGGTTTGAGGTTTTGCCGTTCGGAGATTTTGATGATTATTCGGGGGCAGATTTTGACAGGGAAGAAACTCCTAAACTTGCTCTTGGAGTAAGCTATGACTTCAACAACAATGCAGTGATGACCCGTTCTAATGCAGGATCATTCATGCTGAATGATACCGGTTTCTTCGAAACTGATATTACCACCCTTTTTGTAGATGCCATGTTCAAATATAACGGCTGGACCGTATTGGGAGAATATGCTAACCGCGACGCAGACGAGATCTTCGCAAAGAATTCTGATGGTAGCCTTACAGGAGATGCAGTGAACGCCGGGCAGGGTTTCAATATACAGGCAGGTTACCTTTTTCCAAGTAACTTTGAGATCACAGGGCGATACAGTACCATTGACCTTGATGACGAGCTAACGCAGGCTATTGAAAACCAATATACTCTGGCGCTGTCAAAATATATTGTTAAGCATAAGCTAAAAGTGCAAACCGACATTAATTATACTGATATGAACCTTAATTTAGAGGACGGTTTGTTGTATAGACTTCAATTTGAAATTCAATTTTAATAATTAAATTATGAAAAAATCAATTCTAATTGCCGCTGTAGCATTATCTGTAATGTCCTGCGGAAATAATAAGAAAGATAACGCAAACGACAGCAGTTCTATTTCAATAGACGGGTCAAGTACTGTTTATCCTATTACTGAAGCTATTGCTGAAGAATACCGTGCCGAAGATCCTGATGTTGACGTAACTATTGGCGTTTCGGGAACCGGAGGAGGATTTAAAAAATTCGGAAGAGGAGAAACCGATATCTCTGATGCTTCAAGACCGATCAAAGACGAAGAAAAAGCAAACGCAAAAGACAACAACATTGACTATGTTGAACTTGAAGTAGCTTACGACGGCCTTGCAGTAGTTGTTAATCCGGAAAATGACTGGGTACAATGTATGACCGTTGAAGAACTAAAAAAAATCTGGTCTCCCGAAGCTCAGAACACCATTACCCGTTGGAACCAGGTAAACCCGGAATGGCCGGATGAAGAAATCCACCTTTTTGGACCCGGGGTAGCTTCAGGAACTTTTGACTACTTCACCGAAGCTATTGTAGGTGAAAGCGGAAGCAGCCGCGGTGACTACACTGCCAGTGAAGATGACAACGTATTGGTGCAGGGAGTTGCAGGAGATAAATATGGTCTTGGTTTCTTTGGACTTGCTTACTTCGAGGAAAACCAGGATAAACTAAAAATGATCGCTGTTGACGGTGGTGAAGGTTGTGTAGAACCAAACCAGGAGACTGTAAGCAGTGGTAAATACGCGCCGCTTTCACGTCCATTGTTCATCTATGTAAACAGTTCTTCAGTTCAAAAGAACCCTAAGGTTGTAGATTTCGTGAAGTTCTATTTGAATGAAGCGCCTTCTCTTCTTAAAGACGTTGGTTATGTGCCGCTAACAGAAGAAGAATACAAAGAGCAAAGAGAAAAATTCCAGAACTTTGTTGAGAAATATCAACAACAGTAGAACTAATTCTTAAAGGGAAAAACGCCGGGGCCTGAGAGGGCCCTGGTTTTTCCTTATAATGCCATTCAATATATGCGCAGACTTAAAGAGACTGTAATTGAAAAGACCCTGCTTGGCAGTGCTCTTATCACTATCGCGGTGACTGCCGGGATCATTCTTGTACTTTCCATTGAGGCGGTCAATTTCTTCAGCGAAGTTTCCATAGTAGATTTTCTTACCGATAGCGAATGGACTCCGCTGTTTACAGATAAACATTTTGGAATCATGCCTTTGCTTTCGGGAACGCTGTTGACCTCCTTCATTGCAATCGCTTTTGCAGTGCCAATCGGGCTTTCCATTAGTATTTACATCAGTGAATACGCGCCAAAAAGTTTCAGGAAGACCATTAAACCGGCCTTAGAGCTTTTGGCTGCCGTTCCCACTGTGGTGTACGGGTTTTTTGCCCTTACTGTTGTGACTCCTTTTCTGCAGAGCTTTATTCCCGGACTTTCAGGGTTCAACTCCCTTTCCGCAGGACTGGTAATGGGGATCATGATCATTCCTTTTATTTCTTCGCTTAGTGAAGATGCACTGCATGCAGTGCCGAATTCATTAAGAGAAGCTGCATACGGAATGGGCTCCACAAAACTCCAGAACTCTTTCAGGGTTCTGGTTCCAGCGGCCTCTTCGGGAATTATTGTTTCCATTATCCTTGCAATTTCCCGGGCAATTGGGGAGACTATGATCGTGGCCATTGCAGCAGGACAGCAACCGAGGCTAACGCTGGATCCTACCGTACCTGTAGAGACCATTACCGCTTATATCGTGCAGGTGAGTCTTGGTGATGTGCAGCATGGATCGCTGGAATACCGAACCATTTTTGCGGCAGGGATCACCCTTTTCATTTTTACCTTCCTGCTGAATACCTTTAGCTATAAGATCAGGAAAAAATTTAGAGAGAAATATGAATAGTATTAAGAAGAACAGGGTGCTGGACCAGGTTTTCAAAGTATGGGGAATAGCCTGTACATTGTTAGGACTGGTGCTGCTTGCAATGTTCATAGGCTCTATTTTAATAGACGGAATACAAAGGATAGACTGGGATTTTATCACCAGCCTGCCTTCGAGAAAAGCAGAAAGAGCCGGAATCTGGACGGCCCTCATGGGAAGTGTCTGGATACTGGTGCTCACGACCATAATTGCTTTACCTGTGGGAATCGCGGCAGCTATTTATCTTGAGGAGTATGCCAAGCAAAATAAACTTTCTTCAATTTTAGAGATCAATATTTCTAACCTTGCAGGGGTACCTTCCATTATTTATGGTCTTTTAGGGCTGGAGGTATTTGTGCGCATCATGGAAATGGGGGCAAGTGTGCTGGCCGGAAGTTTTACCCTGGCCCTGCTCATTCTGCCTATTGTCATAGTTTCTACACGTGAAGCATTAAAGGCGGTACCTAAGTCGGTGCGGGATGCATCATTTGCCCTTGGGGCCTCGAAATGGCAAACCATTTCAAGGCAGTTGCTGCCGGCCTCCTTTGGTGGGATCTTGACCGGGATCATCCTTGCATTGTCAAGAGCAATTGGGGAGACAGCACCTCTAATAGTAGTGGGCGCGTTGGCTTATGTGCCTTTTGCACCTTCCACACCAATGGATGAGTTCTCGGTATTGCCAATTCAGATCTTTAACTGGATCTCCAGGCCACAAGCCGGATTTGAACTCAATGCAGCTGCGGCAATTATTATCCTTTTGTTAATTACATTTGTAATGAACGGGATAGCTGTCTACTTTAGAAATAAATGGCAGAAGAAATTGAAATAAAATAAACCTGGATTAATGGGTAAAAAAGAAAAAGATAGCGTAATAGACAAGTCTATTAAAAGAAAACATAAACTCGAAGCAAAAGGAGTAAAGGTGTTCTATGACGATTTTAAAGCCATAAAAGGCATTGACATGAACATCAGGGCCAATAAGGTTACCGCTTTTATTGGTCCTTCCGGCTGCGGGAAATCCACTTTTTTGAGACTGTTCAACAGGATGAACGATTATGTTGACGGTTTTAGAATGGAGGGGAATATCAAGATCGACGGAGAGGATATTTATAAGAAAAAAGTCAATGTAGAAGAGCTGCGGAAGCGCGTGGGAATGGTTTTTCAAAAACCCAATCCTTTTCCGAAGTCGATCTATGAGAATGTGGCCTATGGACTAAAGATCCAGGGGATAAAAGACAAGAATTATCTCAAGGAGAAGGTTGAAGAATCGCTCAAGCAGGTTGCGCTTTGGGATGAGGTGAAAGATGACCTTAACAAATCGGCTTTGGCGCTTTCGGGAGGACAGCAGCAAAGACTGTGTATTGCCCGTGCGCTGGCAGTGGAACCATCTATTCTCTTGATGGATGAGCCAACTTCGGCACTTGATCCGCTTTCAACGGCTAAGATCGAGGAGTTGATCTATGAGCTCAAAGAGAATTACACCATTGTTATTGTTACGCACAACATGCAGCAAGCCGGTAGGATAAGCGATTATACCGCCTTTTTCTACCTTGGGGAATTGATCGAGTACGACAAGTCCAGGAAACTGTTCACCAACCCCGAAAAACAACAAACTGAAAATTACATTACCGGTAGATTCGGATAAAAAACCAAACCATGATAAGTCTAGACC
The DNA here is from genome assembly GCA_049687495.1 of Salinimicrobium sp. Taxonomy (GTDB): domain Bacteria; phylum Bacteroidota; class Bacteroidia; order Flavobacteriales; family Flavobacteriaceae; genus Salinimicrobium. Next base: position 38,973 of record JBAVJB010000029.1, on the reverse strand, counting down.
AACATAAGGAAGCGCTTAACCAGTCGGGCCTTGAAATGCTCAACCTGTGCAAGAAGCAGCTGGAGAACGCCCGGGAAGCTTTTTTTAACCATGACAGCGAGATCGCCGAAGAGGTACTGCATACAGAAAACCGTGTGAACGCCCTTGACCTCAAGATCGATCGCGACTGTGAACGTTTTATCGCGTTGCACAACCCGGTTGCAAGTGACCTGAGATTTGTGCTTGCGCTAAGAAAGATCAACTTTGACCTGGAGAGGGTAGGGGATCATGCCTACGGGATCTCCAATTATATCATTACCGTTGATGCACCTATCGAGGATCGCCTCATGCAGAAGATGAGAGTTGTTGAAATGTTTGACTGCGCGCAATCTATGCTTGATGATATTACCGATGCTTACAACGAGGTAGATACCAAAGTAGCAAGAAAGGTCTTCAAGAAGGATAAGGTACTTAACGAGATCAACATGTCTTCTTTTTCCATTATTTCTGAAGAGGTCAAAAAAGATCCTAAGCTTATCGACCAGTGTATGTTGCTGTTCTCGGTGATCAAGAAACTGGAAAGAATTGGTGACCTGGTGACCAATATTGCCGAAGAGATCATTTTCTTTAGGGAAGCTGAAGTTTTGAAGCACCGCAAGAAAAAAGGTACTAAAAGATAGGTCCCAAAAATGACAAAAAAATGCCCGGTTTTAGCCGGGCATTTTTTTTATTCCAATCTAAATTCTGTTATTCGTTTTCCACCGAGTTCAGTAAAACCGGTTTACCAAAACCTAACTGCTCAAGGCGATCCAGTTGAGTTGCAGCATCGCCAACGATGAGGTAGTACATCTTATCGGGATTCACATATTTTCTCGCCAGTTGCTGTATCTGCTGAACAGTGATCTTTTTTACCGTTTCTTCCTGTTGCTTCACGAAATCTTTTTTCCAGCCGTAGTTGCTCATGTCTCTCAACATGCTCAGTTTTGAGCCCATGGTCTCGAATTTACGTGCGTTGCTCTTGATCATAAAGCCTTTGGTCACTTCCAGGTCTTTTTGATCAAAAGATTCAGGGTAATTCTCAAGGATCTGTTTTACAAGGTCACTTGCTTCATAGGTGATATTCGAGCGTACGCCGCTGGAGATCACAAATGGCCCGGGATAGGTGCTGCCGTTAAAGCCGGAACGGATTCCGTAGGTGTAACCTTTGCCTTCACGCAATTCCTGGGTGAGCTGTGACGCAAATCCGCCGCCGCCAAGACGGTAATTCATAATGGTTGCGGGGTAAAAATCAGGGTTGGTCTCTGCAAGTGCAGGATAGCCAAACATAAGCACCGACTGTTTTGCGCCGGGAACATCATAAAAATATACTTGTGACTGTTGTGGAGCTTCAGGAACAGAAACTTCCGGAATTTTCACATTTTTGACACTCCAGTTTTTGGTAAGCTCCTTTGCTGCGCTTACCGCTTTTTGCTGCTGAATATCTCCAACTATCAGGAAAGAAGCCAGCTGTGGCGACAAATATTTTTTATAGTAGTCCTTTAGATCCTGCAGCTGGATATTTTCTACGGAAGCTTCTGTGCCCAGGTTATTGTTGGCGAGAATATTTTCTTCGCCGTAGATCAATTTTCTAAACTCGTTTGATGCTATGCTGTTAGGTTCTGCTTTTTCCTGCTGAATGCGGCTGATCACCTGCTGTTTTGCCAGGGCAAACTCTTCAACATCCCAGCGCGGCTGCAACAGGATCTCTTCTACCAGGTCCATGGTAGGATCAAAATTCTTCGCTAAAGTGCTTCCGCTGATCACAAAGCTATTATCACCTGCATTCACACGGATGTTCGCACCCAAAAGTTCAATGGCTTCCTCAAGTTCTTTAGGGGTTTTATTGGCAGTTCCCTTAGTAAGCAAGTTGGCCAAAAGATTGGATACTCCAATCTTGTCCCGGTCTTCAAGCAACATACCGCCTTCAATATTTATACTGAACTGTACCAGCGGTACCTCTTTGTTGGTGATGCCGTACACTTTCATTCCAGAAGCCAATTCCTGCTTCCAAACTTCCGGGACTTTCACTTCGGGAGCCTTTCCATAAGGAGGCTCTATGGTGCGGTCAAAAGAAGAAGGCGTTCTTTCATAGGTTGCTTCCTGATCTGGATTTACTTCTTCCTCGGCGCCCATCACGATCTTTTCCTCTTCCACTTCGGCAGGAACAGCATTATCTACTGCCAGTTCTTTTTCTCCCTTCGGAACAAAACTGGTCATCACATAATCCCGGTCTTTGATGTACTTATTGTAAACCCTCATCACATCCTGGGGAGTCACTGCCAGGATCTTCCCGACTTCTTTATTGATCATTCCCGGGTCATCGGCAAAGATCTCGTACTGCGCCAGCTGGAAGCCTTTGCCAAGTACGCTCGAGAGGCTATTGTAAAAGTTGGTTTCCTGTCCCGCTTTGATCCTTTTTAGATCTTTTTCTGAAATGCCTTCTTTTTCGAATTTTTGGAAGGTTTGCTGTACAGCTGCATAAACCGAATCCAGGTCTGTCCCGTCATACGCGCGTACCTGCAGCATGAACTGTCCAGCCAGTTCTGATGTATAATTGTACATCTGCACGTTTGGCGTTAGTTTTTGCTTTGCCACCAGCTCCTGGTAGAATGGTGCGTTCTTACCTTCAGAAAGATAATTTGCCAGCACCTCAAGTGCATAAGAATCCTCATCGTAAGATGGTACAGAAGGCCAGGCCATGGTCAGCTCCGGCAGCCTTGCAAAATTGTCTTCGTAATACAGGCTCTTTGTTTCGTTCAATTCCGTAGGTTCCTTAGTCAACTCCTTAACTTCAGGCCCACGCGGTATTTCCCCAAAATACTTCTTAACCCATTGCTTTGCCTGAGCCTTGTCAAAATCACCGGCGATGGTAAGGATCACGTTATTGGGCACATACCAGCGGTTGTAGAAATCCTTTACATCCTGCAGAGTGGCGTTTTGCAAATCTTCTAAAGAACCAATTACCTGCCAGTTGTAAGGATGCCCTTCAGGATAAAGATTCTTATCTATGACGTACATGGTTGCACCATAAGGACGGTTATCCACGCTTTGTCTTTTCTCATTTTTCACCACCTGTTTTTCCTTCGCCAGTACAGGTTCGGTAACGGTGTTGATGAAATAACCCAATTTATCGGCTTCGGCCCAGATCATTTTCTCCAGGGCATCCTTAGGCACGGTTTGGTAATAGTTGGTGCGGTCGCGGCTGGTGGAACCATTGGCTCCCGAGCCTCCCACGCGGGCGCTAAGCTTATCGAGTCCCCCCTTACCAAGGTTTTCAGATTCCAGGAACAGCAGGTGCTCAAAAAGGTGGGCAAAGCCGGTTCTTCCTTCCTTTTCACGGGCAGAGCCAACATGGCTGGTAAGCGCCACCGCAACAACAGGGTCTGAGCGGTCTACGTGAAAGATCACCTGCAGCCCGTTGTCGAGCGTAAAAGTTTCATAGTCTACATTAAACTTTTTAGCGCTGTCCTGGGCTAAAAGGCTTCCGAAGGGAACAGCAAGCAAAAAAGCAAAAACAAAAGTTTTGATGTTGTTATGCATAAAGCGATTAAAAATTAAATGATCAAATAAGAAATATAGCCCACAAAGAGCATTAGAAAGATGATTCCTTCCCATCGCTCCAGCTGTCGGCCTTTGCCTGTAAAGATAAAGATGAAAAGCAATAGGCCGGCCAAAATATTGACCATGATATCAAAAAAGGAGGCCGGATTAATACTTATAGGGACAATTGTTCCCGAAATTCCCAGGATGAGGAAAATATTGAAGATGTTAGAACCAACGACATTGCCGATCGCGATGTCAACGTTCTTCTTGCGTACCGCAATGATTGATGTAGCCAGCTCGGGCAGGGAAGTGCCAATGGAAACCACAGTTAGGCCGATCACCCTTTCAGAAAGCCCGATGCTTTCGGCTATGCTCACGGCGCTGGTCACGATAAGCCTTCCGCCAATTACAAGACCTGCCAGACCAATCACGATCCACAATACGGCCATGGGTATGGAATAATCTTTTGTGTCTATCTCTTCCTCTGCACCGCCGCTTTTTGCCACGACGAGGTTGTAGACCAGGAAAATAAGGAAGAACAGTAAAAGTATGATCCCTTCAGACCTGGAAATGACGTTGATCGAAGCCTTGTCCAAAAACACATCGGCGGCCACGATAAAAACGGTGACGGCTGCCAAGAGGCTCAGCGGGATCTCGATCCAGGTGGTGCTGGTCTTCACGCCTAGTGGGGCGATCAAAGCCGAAACGCCTAAAATTGCCAGCACGTTAAAAATATTACTTCCCAGGATATTCCCCAGGACCAGTTCTGTACTGCCCTCTACCGCTGCAAACACATTCACCACCAGCTCGGGTGCCGAGGTGCCAAAAGCCACAATAGTTAACCCAATAACGATGCTGGGAACTCCCATTTTTGAAGCTAGCCCCGAGGCAGCGTCAACCAGTTTGGTGGCGCCAAAAATTAGTGCTGCAAATCCGGCCAGTAAGAGGAGAATTTCTGTCAATGTTCTTTAGAATTTTAAGGTAAAGATAGCAGAAAATGAAGTTCAACTAGCATTTTACTGGCACGCGGCTTAGTTGTATATTTGCCAAAACAACCTTTTTATGCCAAAACATTCTCTTTCGTACCGCGAGGCCAGGTTCTTTTCGGGCCTTATGACCGATTATCTTGCCGAAAATGAGAATGTGCGCCAATTCTATCACAGGTTTCCCCGGCTGGAGCAGTTTAAAGAGCAGATCGAAGAGAAAAAGCAGAGTTTTTCTGCGGAAGGTGCCTCAAAAAGGGCAGTTTTGGTAGAAAATCTGGAACAGCAGTACAAGAACATCCAAACTTCCGAAGCAACAAAGAAGAACATTGAGCTGCTGAAGGATGAAAATACCTTCACCGTCACAACAGGTCACCAGCTCAACCTTTTTACCGGTCCGCTTTACTTTTTATATAAGATCATTAGCGCGGTTAATCTGGCTGAAGAACTAAAATCTGCTTATCCCGAATACAATTTTGTGCCCGTCTACTGGATGGCTACAGAAGATCATGATTTTGACGAGATCAACTTCTTTAATCTCCACGGAAAAAAGTTCCGATGGAATCCACCTGCTTCTGAAGCTACCGGTGGCGCCGTGGGAGAGTTGCCTTTAACTGGACTGGAGGATGTGCTCGAGCTATTTTCTTCAGAAATTGGAAATTCGGCGAACGCCCAGCAGCTAAAAACCTGGTTTGAACAGGCATACCTGCAGCATGATAACCTGGCCGACGCTACAAGAAGCCTCGCAAATGCCCTTTTTGGAACCTATGGTTTGGTGATCCTTGATGCCAACAGCCGTTCTCTCAAGAAGTTCTTCGTGCCCTACGTGAAGCAGGAGTTGCTGGAAAAACAGTCTTTTAATACAACCACTCCTGTGGCCGAAGCATTGGAAAAAGAAGGTTATCCTGTGCAGGTGAATCCGCGGGAGATCAACCTTTTTTACCTGGATAAAGGTCTTCGGGAACGAATTATTGAAAGGGACGGAAAATATTTTGTACATGAGCAGGAGATCTCGTGGACCAAAGAAGAGTTGCTGCAACTTGTGGAAGAGCAGCCCGAGAAATTCAGTCCCAATGTTATGATGCGGCCGCTCTACGAGGAGGTGATCCTCCCAAACCTGTGTTACATTGGAGGCGGCGGCGAACTTGCATACTGGTTTGAGCTGAAGGAATATTTTGAAGCAGCAGGAGTGACCTTTCCGGTGCTTTTACTTCGGAATTCTGTTTTGCTGCAAACCAAAAAGCAGGACCAAAAAAGGCAAAATCTGAACATCTCTTTGCAGGAGCTCTTCCTGAAGCGGCACGAGCTCATCAACCGAAAAGTGCGGCAGATCTCAAATATAGACATCGACTTTTCCCCTCAAAAAGAGCATTTGGTGCAGCAGTTTCAGGAGATGTATGAGATCGCCGAAAAGACCGATGCTTCTTTTCTTGGAGCTGTAAAAGCCCAGGAAGTAAAGCAGCTAAAGGGTCTTGAAAATCTCGAAAAAAGACTGCTTAAAGCACAAAAACGAAAACTGGAAGACGAAGTTTCCCGCATTGCCCGCCTTCAGGAGGAACTTTTCCCCAACGGCGGACTGCAGGAAAGACATAATAATTTTTCTGAATACTACCTGGAATACGGCGATCGCCTTATTCCGAAGCTCATGAAGCAGCTAAAGCCGCTGGAGCTAAAATTTGACATCATTAGCCTATGAGCAACAAAATGCACAAAATAGACATCGATCTGGTGGAAATGACGCTGGATGTGATGAAATATACCATTGACCGGATCTCAAACGTCACTCCCGAGCTTGGCTCGCCTAAAAAAGAGGAGGAGCTGTTCGAAATTATTGGGGAAACTGTGACGCCTAATGGAATAGGCGGGGAAGTTGCCTTTAAGATGTTTCGGGATACTTTAGTAAAGGCAACTGTGCCTATTGATCATCCACGCCACCTGGCTTTTGTTCCGGCAGCACCCACAAGGGCGGCGATCATGTTTGACCTGGTGACTTCGGCTTCCAGTATCCATGGCGCTTACTGGATGGAAGGTGCCGGCGGCATTTTTTGTGAAAACCAGGCGATGAAGTGGCTGGTCTCGCTAACGGGGCTTCCAAAAGGCGCTTTTGGAGTGTTCACCAGTGGCGGTACTGCTGCAAACCTTTCGGCTATGGTGACTGCGAGAGAGGCCTGGAGAAAGAAAAATACGTCCAATATTGGAGTGCGGGCATTGCTGCTTACCTCTAATGGGGCGCATTCTTCCATTCAGGCGATGGCCAAGGTGATGGATGCAGATGTGGTAATGATAGATTCGCCCGATGAGAACCTGCAGGGACATGCGTTACGATCGGCTATTGACGAGCTGGAAGAGAAGGATCGCAAAAGGCTTTTTGCGGTAGTCGCTACCGGTGGTACGACAAACGCGGGTATTATTGACGAGCTGGATACCCTCGCCGATGTTTGTGAGAAAGAAGATGTATGGTTTCACGTAGACGCTGCCTATGGCGGCGGTGCTTTGGCGGCACACTCGGTAAGGCACCTGTTCAACGGGATCGAACGCGCAGACAGTATTACCATAGATCCTCATAAATGGCTTTTTTCGCCATACGACTGCGGCGCCGTGATCTATAGGAACATGAACCTGGCTGCGGAAGCGCATTCTCAACAAGGCTCTTACCTGGAGATCTTCAAAGATGAAGGCGCCCACGGCTTTAACCCCGCCGATTACCAGATACAGCTTACCCGCAGGTTAAGAGGTATGCCGCTGTGGTTCTCGCTTGCCATGCATGGCACCGAGAAATACCGTGTCTCCATTGAACGCGGAATCGAGCTGGCAAAAATCGCTGCTGAAAAAGTCAAAAAATCTGACATTTTAGAACTGGTGAGGCCGGCAAGCCTTTCAGTAGTGCTGTTTAGAAGAAAAGGCTGGACTGCCGAAGATTACCGGGAGTGGACCTACCGCAACCATAAAAGCGGCATTGCTTTGGTGACGCCTACAAAATGGAAAGGAGAGACCATTTCTCGTTTCTGCTTTATCAATCCGGAAACCACCGAGGAAGATATCGATATTATCCTGGAAACCATGAAATGATCAAAACCCGATTTCAAAGAAGAGATCAAAATTCAAGACTGCATAAACAAGGAATAACAATAGAAATAGGAAGAAGGAGGCCCAGAGAATCATTCCTCTTTTTTTGCTTTTTCAATTGTGAATCTCAAAATTTCCTGTTCGATCCTTTCACATTCCCGGTAATTTTTCATGCCAAGTTGATGAGCTTGTTTTCCTTTTTCGGTGAGGTAATATTGGTTGTTGCCACTACTTTTGATGAACCCTTGCTTCTCAAGACTGTTGACCAGCTGCGGGCTATCCATAAACTGTAGCTTCTCCTGTTCTTTTATTCTCTTGAGTATAGTGTCCTCTCGCCTGTGCCTGTTCCTTATAACGATCTTCATGCTTCATTGGCTGGTTCTATATCAAAATATAACTTTCAGAAATATCTTATTGCCAATAATCGGTTAAAATTGGTCGTTCGTCGGATTTTCCTCATCTTTGTAGTCCCAAATCCCTATATTTTGAAACTATTCATCCTGGCTTGTGGCGCCTTTTTTTGCAGTATTGCCGTTGTACTCCTGGTGCAGACCTGGAAGAGCATCCGCAACACCAAAGAATTTCTTGAAAAACAGCAGAATTCCTTAAAAAATAAGGAGGCTCTAAAATGACATTTTTGAATGTTGTTTTTAGATAGTTCTCCGGAAATATTTTGATGAAATGGCGTTAGCTATTGAGGTTTAGTCGATCTCGTATTGCAGCCTCATAGTTACCGAAGCCGTTTTTTTCTTGTCAGCCGTATTGTAGGCGCCGCCCCAGGTAAAGCTTTCGCCGCTGTTCTGCCCAATGATCTGGAATACGCCCAGATCGGCATTTCGAAGGTCCCCAAGTTCGCTGCCGCTGTTTTCAGCGATCTTTTCGGCTCTCACCCGCGCATCTTCGGTGGCAGCAGAGATCATCTTGATCTTCAGGTCGGCAAGTTTGGTGTAGTAATATCTGGGTTGAGTGGAGTTGAATTGCACCCCTTTCTCAAGAAGTTCGGTGATCTCCCGCGCTACCTGCTCCACCTTGGGAACGTTGGCAGATTCTATCTTTACCGTTTGCCGTAGCTGGTAACCCTGGAAAATCTCACCCACGTAATTGCCGTTTTCGTACCGCGGCTCTTTTTTCTCAATGGTTTCCACGGAATTAAATACAATGTTTTCTTCTGAAATTCCTTTCGAAATAAGGTATTTTTTCACCGTTTCCTTGTCCTTGTTGAGGTTTTCGTAAGCCTCGCGCAGGTTCATGCTGGTTTGACTGAAGATGCCTTCCCATACAATGAGATCTGAGGTGAAGTCTTCACTTCCCGAACCTGTGACCGAAATTACCCCAGGCGGAGTTGCCCTTTTCAGGTAAAAACTCCCCGCGATATAGGCAGCCAACACAATGGCTACGGAAAACAAAATTGCGGCAATGTATTTCAAAACATGAGCTTTTGTAACAGAAAGATAGCAATTAGATGAACGCGAAAAACTTCAGCAGTAAAAAACATGGCTGAAAGAAAATCTTTTTCAGAAATATCATTTTTGATATCTATAGCTTTTAATTCTTCATAAGCGGTAATTTCCTGAAAGAGACCTAGCAAAATTGCCTCAAATTCCTATTTTTGTGCATGCACAACAACGTACTCATTTTAGATTTTGGGTCGCAGTACACGCAATTGATTGCAAGGCGAGTGAGAGAGCTCAACATTTACTGCGAAATTCACCCCTACAATAAGCTTCCGGAAGATATTTCTACCTTTAAAGCCGTTATTCTTTCGGGAAGTCCGTTTTCGGTAAGAGGCGAGAACGCGCCACATCCTGACCTCTCAAAAATCAGGAAAAAAGTGCCTGTTCTGGCCGTATGTTACGGCGCCCAGTACCTGGCGCATTTTAATGGCGGAAAAGTAGAAGCTTCAGAAATTAGGGAATACGGCCGCGCCAATCTTTCGGTTATCAAAGATGGCGAGCCGCTGTTCAAAAATATTACTAAAAATTCGCAGGTGTGGATGAGCCACAGCGATACCATCAAGCAACTGCCTGAAAACGGGGTGAGGCTGGCAAGTACGCCAGATGTGCTGAATGCCGCGTACAGGATCGAGGGGGAAGAAACCTTTGCTATCCAGTTCCACCCCGAAGTTTATCATTCTACCGACGGAAAACAGCTGCTGGAGAACTTTTTGGTAAACATTGCCGGAGTGGAGCAGGAGTGGACACCCGAAGCTTTTGTTGACATGACCGTGGCCGATCTTAAAGAGCAGATAGGCAACGAAAAAGTAGTGCTTGGCCTAAGCGGCGGAGTGGATTCTACTGTTGCTGCTGTGCTGTTGCACAAAGCCATTGGCAAGAACCTTTACTGTATCTTCGTCAACAATGGTCTGCTGCGCAAGAATGAGTTCGAGTCTGTGCTGGACCAGTACAAGCACATGGGGCTTAACGTTAAAGGGGTTGATGCTTCGGCACGTTTCTTGGATGCGCTTGCAGGCATCTCAGATCCTGAGGGCAAGAGAAAAGCCATAGGGAAGACCTTTATTGAAGTTTTTGACGATGAGGCACACCATATTCAGGATGTGAAATTCCTGGCGCAGGGAACCATTTATCCCGATGTGATCGAGTCTATCTCGGTAAACGGACCTTCGGCAACCATTAAGTCTCACCACAACGTGGGCGGTTTGCCGGATTATATGAAACTCAAAGTGGTGGAGCCCCTAAGAATGCTGTTCAAGGATGAGGTGAGAAGAGTAGGCGCCGAAATGGAGATCGACAAGAACCTGCTTGGCAGGCATCCTTTTCCCGGTCCCGGGCTGGCAATTAGGATCCTTGGAGACATTACTGCCGAAAAGGTAAGGGTGCTCCAGGAAGTTGACGATATTTTCATCCAGGGCCTCAAAGACTGGATGCTTTATGATAAAGTATGGCAGGCAGGTGCGATCCTGCTGCCGGTAAGTTCTGTAGGAGTGATGGGAGATGAGCGAACCTATGAAAAAGTGGTAGCCTTAAGAGCGGTAGAATCTACCGACGGGATGACCGCAGACTGGGTGAATTTGCCTTATGATTTCCTTCAAAAGACATCCAATACAATAATTAACCGGGTAAAAGGCGTTAACAGAGTGGTATATGATATAAGCTCCAAACCACCGGCCACTATTGAGTGGGAATAAAATCAAACTATGAAGCAAGTAATTGTTCTTTTTCTTTTTTTTCAACTTTTTGCTGCCTCTGCAGTAGCACAGCAGTATAAGTATCACATTGTCAAACGCGGGGAGACCGTTGCCGAGATCGCGCAGCAGTACCATATTTCTGAAGAGGCTCTCTTTAAATATAATCCCGATGCCCGCAATGGCATTAGCGTGAACAGCAAACTAGTGGTGCCGCTTCAGGCGGAAATTTCGACTCCCAAAAATGTCAAATTCAGGACGCATCGTGTCAAGCGAAAAGAGACATTATTCAGCCTTTCGCAGCAGTATAACGTGAACATCGAGGACATCAAAAGGTTTAACAAGCACTTGTATTCTGAAGAGTTAAGGCGAGGAGAAAAGATCAGGATCCCGATGAATCTTCCGCAGAAAGTGGAGCAAAAAGACCCTGTTTCTGAACCTTCGACCTCAAATCCATTAGACCTTACAGTAAAAGAGCATGTGGTACTTCCGAAGGAAACCCTCTACGGAATTTCCCGAAAGTACAACATTACCATTGCCGACCTGCAAAGGCTAAATCCGAGTTTAGAGACATTAAAACCGGGAATGGTCCTGAAGGTAAGAAACGGCAACACCGAAAAAGTGGTGGATGTAGAAGGAAGGCTGTTCAGGTATTACCAGGTGAAGCCGCAGGAGACACTTTTTAGTCTTACCCGCAGGTTTGGGATCAGCAAAGATTCCCTTATGACATTGAACCCGGCGCTTGCCGATGGTTTAAAATCAGGAATGGTTTTAAAGATCCCGAATGTGGAACTATTTGAAGCGGGGGAATATATTGAAGCCAATGTGGTGAATCTTGAGCGGGAGCTGAACAACTTCAGTACAAAGAACATCGCGGTAATGCTGCCCTTCAACCTTGACAAGATCGTTACTACCGATACCAGCAGCAATGATATGAACAGGCTTAAAAAGGACCGTGTGATGCAGATCTCGCTTGACTTTTACAGCGGAGTTCTAATGGCAGTAGATTCGGCTAAAGCGATGGGTATTTCTACAAATATTAAGTTTTACGATACACAGCAAAACGCCGGGAAAGTATATTCCATCATCAGCTCGAACAATTTTAGCAATGTAGATGCGGTGATAGGCCCGCTGTTGCAATCAACAGTCGAGGCTGCGGCCAGGGGGCTGGAAAGGCAGAATGTGCCGGTGATCTCTCCGCTTACAAAAAAGAGGGCAGGCTCAATGCAGAATTTCCTGCAGTCTACTCCTACAGATGAAATGCTTTCTGAAGCCATGCTCACCTATATCTCTGATCATGCCGACGGGAAAAATGTCGTGATCATTGCAGATGCTGAGAATTACGCTAAAAAGAGCAGATTGCTGCAGGCGTTTCCAAATGCGCGGGTGGTGAATCCCAAACAGGGAGATTATATAGATCAACAACAGCTTACAGCAGCTATGGCACCCGAAAGGCAAAATTTTGTGATCCTGGAGGCGAGTAAGATCGGGGTGCTGAGCAGTGCGACCTCATACCTGAATTCCATGGCCGATAAATACAAGATCACCCTGTTCACTACAGAAAGGAACAGTTCTTATGACAGTGACAATGTTTCCAACCGTCACCTGGCAAAACTGAATTTCCACTATCCTTCTATAGACAAGGTGTATTCTCCTGAGAGGAACAGGAATTTTATTAAAAAATACGAGGAGCAGTATGGAGTAGTGCCAAACAAATATGCGGTTCGCGGATTTGATGTCACTTATGACGTATTGCTGCGCCTGGCTTCCTCTGAAGATCTTTATTCTTCCATTGAAAAAGAAGGTGCTACCCAATACGTGGAGAACAAATTCCAGTACGAAAGATGGCCGGCCGGCGGTTTTCAGAATAAAGCCATTTACATCATGGCTTATGATAAGGATCTTAATTTAAAGGTAGTCCAGTAATGACCTCAAAAGTAGTATACCTTGGCGATCTTCGAACAGAGTGTGAACACCTGCAAAGCGGGAGTAAGTTCATTACAGATGCGCCTGTGGATAACATGGGAAAAGGGGAGGCTTTTTCTCCAACAGATACTGTGGCCACGGCTTTGGCGAGCTGCATGATGACCATTATAGGTATTAAGGCGAGAGACCATGAGCTGGATGTGAAAGGCACCACGGCTGAGGTCACCAAGACCATGGCTTCAGATCCCAGGAGGATCTCGGGTATTAAGGTAGTGCTTGCTTTCCCGCAGTCCTACGATGATAAGTCACGCAAGATCCTGGAACGGGCGGCAAAGACCTGCCCTGTACTTTACAGCATCCACCCTGACATCGAGCTGGAGGTGGAATTCACCTATAGTTAGGTATTTTGAAAACAAAGATCTTCCTTCTTTTTCTGGTTTTATCTGCCGGGTTACAAGCGCAGCAACCTGAGGAAAAGATCTTATGGAGTGAAAACTTGCTTACCTGGGAAGATTTTAAGAGCGCACCTCCTCCCGGACATGCTTTTCACGCAAGTGCCAATACCGGGCTCTCTTATTCCTGGTCTGCAAAGATCCTGGGTGAAGAAGTGGAGCTGGTTTATACTGTAAACTCCTATTTCTATCCGCAGTTTTCCTGGGTGAGTAAAAAGAATGATCTGCTGTTGGCTCACGAACAGCTGCATTTCGATATTTCTGAACTGCATGCGAGAAAACTGAGAATGGCCCTTGATCAATTTGACCCAGCTAAATATAAAGGCCTTAAAACGCCTCTTGCAGAGATCTATGAAAAAATAGAAGGAGAAAGGACTTCGATGCAAGAGCAGTATGACCGGGAAACGCGGCACAGCGAAAATAAGGAAGCCCAGCAGTTATGGGAGAAGAAGATCGCCCTGGAGCTTCAAAAACTGAAAAAATTTAAGGCTAAAGAGTAGCTACTTCGGCTTTGGCCTCCTTAAACTCCTTAAGCATCTCCTGCAATATTTGTGCGGCAGGCTTAATGTCGTGAATAAGGCCTGAGATCTGCCCGATCTCCAATTCTCCTTCATCAAGATCTCCTTCGAACATACCTTTTTTGGCTCTCGCCCTTCCCAGCAGTTCTATGAGATCTTCCTTGGATGGATTTTTGGAGTACAAATCTGTTACCTGCTCAAAAAAGCGATTTTTAAGCAGTCTTACCGGTGCCAGTTCTTTTAAAGTAAGAACGGTGTCACCTTCCTGAGCGGCCACCACCATTTCCTTGAAGGCGCGGTGAGAAGAGGCTTCATCACTGGCCACAAAACGACTTCCTACCTGGACGGCATCGGCGCCAAGAACCATGGCAGCAAGCATCCCACGACCTGTAGCAATACCTCCGGCTGCGATAAGTGGAATTTTGATCTGTTCTCTGACCATGGGAATTAAGGTAAAAGTGGTGGTTTCATCCCGGCCGTTATGTCCACCGGCTTCAAAGCCTTCAGCAACAACAGCGTCTACTCCGGCCTGTTCAGCTTTTAAGGCAAATTTCACGCTGCTTACCACGTGTACCACCTTAATACCTTTTTCCTGCAGGTGAGAAGTCCAGGTTTTGGGGTTTCCTGCAGAAGTAAATACTATTTTAACCCCTTCTTCAATGATGATCTGCATGATCTCCTCCAGGTTGGGGTAGAGCATGGGCACATTGACAGCAAAGGGATTATTGGTCGCATTTTTACATTTTTGAATGTGCTCCCGCAGCACGTCAGGATACATTGAACCGGCACCTATGATCCCCAAACCGCCTTCATTGCTCACAGCGCTGGCAAGTTTCCAGCCGCTCGCCCAGATCATTCCAGCCTGGATAATTGGAACTTTGATATTGAAGAGTTGGGTGATCCTGTTGTTGGTCATATAAATTATTTTTAACCATGACAGGGTTCGAAACCCTTTCATGCTTAGGTGTTTTTAAGAAATTACTCCCGAGCCTATCAACTCTTCGCCATCATACCAGGCAACGAACTGCCCTTCGGTAATAGAGGCCTGCGGGCTGTTAAATTCTACGTATAATCCATTTTCGGTCTGGTACAGCGTAGCCTCCTGTAATGGTTGTCGGTACCTGATCCTGGCCTGCACCTGCATTTGCTCTCCCGGCTTCAGGCGAAGGTCCTCCCGCACCCAATGAGTCTCATCGGGAGCTACGAATAGCGCTTTGCGGTACATGCCCGGGTGATCTTTTCCCTGCCCGGTGTAGATCACATTTTCCTCTACATCTGTTTCGATCACGAAAAGCGGCTCCGGCGTTCCACCTACTGCAAGACCTTTGCGCTGGCCTTTGGTGAAATAATGCGCGCCCTGGTGCCTGCCCACGATCTTTCCGTCTGTAGGAGCGTATGCGTATTTTTTTGAAAGAAATTCCAGTTCTTCATTTTTGTTGCTGAAAGATGGCGTTTCCTGTTGATATTTTACTTCGGAAGCCGGGATCTCTACAATAGCTCCTTCTTTGGGTTGCAGCTTTTGCTGAAGGAATTCCGGAAGTCTCACTTTTCCGATGAAACAAAGACCCTGTGAATCCTTTTTTTCCGCAGTAACAAGATCCTGTTCGGCTGCAATTTTGCGCACCTCGCTCTTCTGAAGTTCCCCAATCGGGAAAAGGGTTCTTGACAGCTGTTCCTGGGAAAGCTGGCAAAGAAAATAGGATTGGTCTTTATTGTTGTCCTTACCTGAAAGCAGCTGGTAAACGGTCTCCCCGTCAACTGAAGTCTCAGATTTTCGGCAGTAATGTCCGGTTGCAACATAATCGGCGCCCAGGGAAAGGGCAATTTTCATAAAAACATCAAACTTGATCTCCCGGTTGCAGAGCACATCGGGGTTTGGGGTTCGGCCTTTCTCATATTCATTGAACATATAGTCCACGATACGCTCCTTGTATTCTGCGCTAAGGTCTACAGTTTGAAAAGGTATACCCAGTTTGTCTGCCACCAGCATGGCATCATTAGAATCATCCAGCCATGGGCATTCTTTGGAAATGGTTACCGAGTCATCATGCCAGTTCTTCATGAACAGGCCTATCACCTCATAACCCTGCTCCTTGAGCAGGTATGCCGCTACACTTGAATCTACACCTCCCGATAAACCTACGACTACTCTTTTCATGACTCTTCAAAAATGCCTTTTTTGGCTGCTCTTAATTGGGGGCAAAATTACATAAAATATGCCATTTTAGGAACTGCTGTATATAAACAGAAAAGGCGGCAAATTGCCGCCTTTGTCCATTATTTTACCCGAGACTAGATCTGCCTGTTAAAAGTAAGTACCGCGGTAGCACCTGCTACTGAAGTAGTAAAGGTGAAACTGTTGGCATCCTGAAATTCAACTGTTCCCGGAACAGCTTGAAAGTCGGGGATGTAGATCGTGTAATTGTCACCCGAGTTCTTTTCCCAGGTTCCAGAGCTGGACTGTAAGGTGCAGTTATTGTTGGCATCGTAAAGTGCCCAATCTGCGTTGCCATTAGAAGTGAGGTTTATGGTAGAACTCTCTGCGCAATTAAGGTCAATGACCGCCGGGCTAATACTTTGCAGGGTCCATGTTCCTACAATGCTATTTTCGGTTGTACCGCCATCATCATCATTGCTGCATGATGTGAAGGTGAACATTCCCATTAGAAATAATAAAATCAGATGCTTTTTCATAACTGTTTGAATTTTAAGATTGTAGTAAATATATCAAATTTTGTTTTCTGCTGTTAATTTTTTGCGGGTCTTTCGCTTATTTGGAATAATTCTTTTCTTCTTTTAGATTTCCGTTTTCATAATAGCGCCAAAGCCCCCAGTGCTTATCTCTTTTATAGCTGCCTTCGCTTAGCAGTTCTCCTTTGCCATTGTAAATTTTTGCCGGCCCGTGTAACTCTCCGTTCTCATAGGTGAGATCTTGCAGTACTACACCCTTTTCTGAAAACAGCTGCTTTTCACCGTTTAATTCTCCTTTTATATAATGAGATTTTTCTGCCAGTTTCCCGGTGTCGTAATAGGTGAGCTTTTCTCCTTCCAGTAGGCCATTCTCATAATGTTCGACCATCATGAGCTTATCAGAATCTTTGTGGTAATATTTCCAGGTGCCTATCCTTTGTTTGTCCACCATCCGCCCTTCACTAATTACTTTACCGCCCTGGGAGAGGTACTTTACTTCTACAGTATCGTTTTTGGGGTCAAAGAGCATAGTGGCTACAGGATGTTTAAGTCCTTCCTGGTAGTATTTAAACACTCCTGTTCGCAATCCATGCTCATAATCGCCTTCGAACTTCAGTTGTACGGGATGATCTTCAAAATAGACCTTCCATGCACCGTGTCTTTTTCCGTTATCATCTTTCTGGTTTAGCTGATCCTGTGCGTATAACTGTAGGTGCAATGTTATTATTACCAGGCTTGTAAAAAAAGTTTTTTTCATAAAGTCTTTAAAAATGGGGTTTCCGGATTAAATTAATTTTGTTTAAAATAATTTAACTAAACTTAAACATTATTTACTTTAGTTATGTTTTAATTTTACCCTTATAACTTAAACTTATTCTTATGAATGTTCTTCCAAAATTAGTAAAAATGACTGCACTAAGCCTGTTCTTTGTTAGTTTTACGGCCTGCAGTAATGATGACGACGGTGTAAAACCACCCGTGGTTGAAACTAATACCATTGCAGACTTTGTCGCTTCTAATCCTAATTATTCCTCTCTTGCTGCGGCCCTTGAGGTAGTAGGACTAACAGCTACCCTGGATGGTACCACGAACTACACCGTTTTTGCGCCCGACAATGATGCATTTGCCACCTTTTTAGATGATAACGGCTTTGCTTCTCTTAATGAAGTTCCGGAAACCCTCCTGGAACAAGTACTGCTTAACCATGTGCAACAGGGTGCGATCATGAGCGGAGACCTTACTACCGGTTATATTCCAAGTATGGCTGTGGGAGAAGCTTCCAATGAAAAACTCAGTATGTATATCAATACAGACAGCGGCGTTACAATCAATGGAGTTGCTACTGTGGAAACAGCCGATATCGAAGTGGATAACGGAGTCATCCACGCTGTTGACGCTGTAATTGGATTGCCAAGCATAGTTACCTTTGCAACTGCAGATCCCAACTTTTCGACCCTGGTCACTGCTTTGACACGGGAATCTGATTACACATTCGTTGAGACTTTGATGATGACTTCAGATCCTGCACCATTTACTGTTTTTGCGCCAACAAATCAGGCGTTTGCCGATCTTGTTGCCGAACTGGAGATTTCAGGACTGGGTGATCTTTCTTCTGAACTATTGGCTACTGTCTTGAGCTATCACGTAGTGCCCTCAGCAAATGTACGTTCTTCAGACCTTTCCGACGGAATGATGGTAACTGCTTTGTCCGGCGATGATTTTACGGTAAATCTTGGTGATAATGTAACCCTTACCGATGAGAGAGGAAGGACTTCCACCGTGGTCGCGGCCGATGTGCAAGCCAACAACGGCGTGATACACGTTATTGATACCGTTTTATTACCTGAGTAATAATTTGTTTGTTTGACAGGTTGTTGTGTTAGAAGAGAAAAGCCCGGGATTTCCCGGGCTTTTCATTTTAATTCAGAAATAATTAAGCTTATTTCTTCTTTTTCTGCTCTTCTGCCTGCTCCATCATCTCCTGCATCTTGCGGGCGAACTTACCTTGTTTCTTAGGCTTTTTCTTGTTCTCCTGAATCTTGGCGTGGATTTTATCTTCATCTACGATATAGTTCTTGATCACCAACATGATACCTATAGTAATAAGGTTGGAGGTGAAATAGTACAGCGAAAGTCCACTGGCATAGTTGTTAAAGAAGATCAACATCATTAGCGGCGACAGGTACATAAGAAACTTCATGTTAGGCATTCCCGGCTGCTGGTTGTTCTGCATGTTCTGGCCGGTGGTCATCTGCATGTAAATGAAGATGGCAATAGAGGCCAGGATAGGGAAGAGGCTCACGTGGTCCCCATAGAACGGTATCCTGAATGGCAAATGTGCAACCACATCATAGCTGGAAAGGTCATCTGCCCATAAGAAGCTTTTTTGACGTAGCTGGAAAGCACTCGGGAAGAACTGGAAGAGCGCATAGAAGACCGGCAGCTGCATAAGGGCCGGTAAACAGCCGCTCATTGGGCTGGCTCCCGCCTTGCTGTACAGCTTCATGGTTTCCTGCTGCTTTTTCATTGCGTTATCCTTGTACTTCTCGTTAAGCTCATTGATCTCCGGGCGAAGTACCTTCATTTTAGCCTGACTTAAGTAAGACTTGTAGGTCACCGGTGACATCACCAATCTTACCACGATGGTCATCAAGATGATCGCAAGTCCGTAGCTTGGAAGAAAAGAGCTCAGGAATCCAAAGAAAGGAATGAACACATACCTGTTGATCCAACCAAAGATTCCCCATCCTAGAGGCATGATCTCGTCAAGGTTGCGGTCATAGTTGTTCAGGATCTGGTAATCACTTGGTCCGTAATACCAGTTCATGTTATAGTTAAGCTCTCCGCCCTGTAGTTTCAAGGGCAGGGTAGAGGCAAATGCTTTGGTGTAAACGGTGTCTACCTCTTCATTTTCTACCAGGTTCTCAGTTTTGAACTTTCCAGTTTCAAAAGGAGTGTCTGTCAAAAGGATCGAGGTAAAGAAGTGCTGTTTATAGGCTACATAAGTAATATCGTCATCTTCTTCTTCACCCGAAGACATGGCGTCATCGTCGTGATCGCCGTATTCGTAAACCAGTTTTGTGTACCTGTTCTCGTAAGAAATACTTTTAGCGTGTCTAAAGCCTTTCATCTTCCAGTCCAGGGTCACAGGTTTGGAAGCATTAAGGGTGTTGCTCAGGCCTTTCGAACTTACCGAAAAGTCGATCATGTAATCGTTAGGCTTCAGCACGTAGCGGTACTCCAGGAATTGATCGGGAGAGGCTTTTAGCTTCATGGAAACCACGGTGTTTTCTCCATTTTTGGATACCGTAGGTTCAAAGTATAGGTCCTTGGTGTCAAGCACCCTTCCGTCTGCAGTAGTAATGTTCAGGTTGAAACTGGCATTATCCCCTTTTACAAGGTAAACCGGTTCCTCATCATAAGTGTCGAAGTTCTTCAGCTTTACTTCGGAAGGATATCCTCCTTTATTATCAAAAGTAAGCTCTAAAACATCATTTTCAACGGTAGTGGATTTTTTGCCTTGAGCGGCAAGTTGTGCCGAATATCCGAAGGCGCCAAGACGGCTCTGTGCCTGTGCTACGGCAGCCGAATCATTGGCCTGTACCGCAGGGATCTCTTCGGCGTTTTGTGAGGGTTCATCGGGAGTAACCACTACTTCCTCTGTACCGGCTTCTTCTTCAACTGCTTCGGGAGCAGATTGGTTCATGTACAACATCCAGATCAGGATTCCTCCAATTAACAGGAACCCGATAAGGGAGTTGATATCTAACTTTTTTTCTTCCATTCTAAGGTTTAAATAATATTGCGGGCCTTGCCGCTTTCATTTGCATAGTCAAATTTGTGACCAAACGAAATTATTGTGCCACTCTGGCACCTGTTTTGTTTTTTGAAAATTCTTTGGCTGCTTTTACAAAAGCTACGAAAAGCGGGTGCGGATTCGCCACTGTACTCTTATATTCCGGGTGATACTGTACCCCAACAAACCATGGATGATCTGGGATCTCCACGATCTCTACCAGTTTTGTCTTAGGATTGACCCCGGTGCTTATCATGCCCTGGTTCTCCAGTTGAGAGGAGTACTGGTTGTTATACTCGTAACGGTGACGGTGCCTTTCAAAAATATCTGTCGTGCCATATACCTTGTGCGCGATAGAGCCTTCCTTAAGCTGGCATTCCCAGGAACCAAGCCTCATGGTACCTCCCATGTTCCTGATCTCTTTTTGCTCCTCCATAAGGTCAATGACAGGATGCGGAGTTTCAGCATCCATTTCGGTAGAATTGGCATTTTTAAGCTGAAGCACATTTCGGGCAAATTCAATTACCGCCATTTGCATTCCCAGGCAGATGCCCAAAAACGGCATTTTATGCTCCCTTGCAAATCTTACCGCATCGATCTTTCCTTCGATCCCGCGTTCCCCAAATCCCGGGGCCACGAGGATCCCGTCAAGATGTGAGATCTTATTGGTGATGGTGGTTTCATTGATAAATTCAGAATGAATGCTCTCAATGTTCACCTTCACCTCATTTGCCGCGCCGGCATGAATAAAGGCTTCCAAAATTGATTTGTAAGAATCCTGCAGCTCCACATATTTCCCGATAAGACCAATAGTGACCTCATGTTTGGGGTTTTTGTGTCGCTTCAAGAATTCGTTCCACTGCGTCAGGTTTGGAGAAGAATCGTCGGGTAAAGCCAGTTTTTTCAGCGTTACCTTATCCAGGCCTTCCTGCAGCATCATATTAGGTACGTCATAAATGGTAGACGCGTCAATAGATTGTATCACCGCTTCCTGCTTCACGTTGCAGAACAGCGCAAGTTTTCTTCTAATATCGTCAGAAAGTTCGTGCTCTGTACGGCACACGAGAATATCTGCCTTGATCCCGCTTTCCATGAGCGTTTTCACGCTGTGTTGAGTGGGTTTGGTCTTCAATTCTCCGGCCGCCGAAAGGAACGGCACCAAAGTAAGGTGGATCACCAAAGCATTGTCGTCGCCCAGTTCCCACTTTAGCTGTCTAACAGCCTCTATATAAGGTAAAGATTCAATGTCGCCAACGGTACCGCCAATCTCGGTGATCACGATATCATACTCGTGGTTCTTGCCCAACAGCTGTATCCTCTCCTTGATCTCGTTGGTGATGTGCGGTACTACCTGCACTGTTTTTCCCAAAAACTCCCCGCGGCGCTCTTTTTCGATCACGCTTTGGTAGATCCTGCCGGTGGTCACGTTGTTTGCCTGTGAAGTATTCACGTTAAGAAAACGTTCGTAGTGTCCCAGGTCAAGATCCGTCTCGGCGCCATCCTCGGTCACATAGCATTCGCCGTGTTCATAAGGGTTAAGCGTTCCCGGGTCAACGTTGATGTAAGGATCCAGTTTCTGAATAGTGGTCTTATACCCGCGCGCCTGTAATAATTTCGCCAAAGACGCGGCAATAATGCCTTTTCCCAGAGAAGAGGAAACGCCGCCGGTGACAAAAATATACTTGGTTTCAGCCATTTTAGAGAGGTGTTTGCTGCGTTTTTTATTCAGGGCGCTAAATTACAAAGAAGAAAAGAAAAAGAAACCATCTAAGCAGGAATATGTTAGGAAAACTTTAAGGCTTTTAAGCCTTTTTTCTGCGGAAGCAGGCTTTGCTGTCAACGCGGATATTTCTGCCGAATGGTTCTAAGGATGAATTCCATCCCGTTCAGTTTGAGCTCCTGCACCTGCTGCAGCTGCTGCCCCAATTTCCCCTTCGGAAAGCCTTGTTGCCTGAACCAAACCAGGTAGTATTCAGGCAGTTCAGATAAAAAACGACCCTTGTATTTTCCGAAGTGCATTTTGGCGTGCGCCAGTTCGAGCAAAGCTTTATGATCGGGTTGAATTTCCATGCCGACGAAGTTCAGAAAAAAGATCTTAAAAATGTCATTTTTGACACCTCATAAAAATGAACTTTTCCTAAAAAGGTTAAAATCATATTAATTGAAATCCCGTTAATGAACCGCCTTTGGGCTTTTAAGTATCTTTCCAAAAATCTTATTTTATGGCTGTGATAGGCGCGTTGATTAAAGGATTGATCCATACTGCCGATGCTGTGACCTCAGATCCCGATGCGGTGAGCGCACAGGAAAAGGTGCTTCGGGAATTGCTGGAAAAGGCGAAAAATACTTCCTTCGGAAAACACTACGACTTCGAAACCCTGCTGAAGTCTAAGAACATCCGGGAAGATTATGCTCGAAAAGTGCCATTTTTCGACTACAACAAAATGGATGTGGAATGGTGGAGCAAACTCCACGAGGGGCAGGAGGACGTGAGCTGGCCGGGTAAACCGCCTTATTTCGCGCTCAGTTCCGGAACTACAGGCAAGTCCAGCAAAAGAATTCCCGTGACCGATGAGATGGTGGAAGCCATCAGGCAAACCGGGATCAAACAGGTGAGCACGCTCGCCAATTTTGACCTGCCTTCAGATTTTTTTGAGAAGGAGATCATGATGCTGGGCAGTTCTACAGACCTGGCGAAAAAGCAGGATCACCAGGAAGGCGAGATCAGCGGGATCAGCGCCAGCAATATTCCTTTTTGGTTCAGGAATTTTTACAAACCCGGAAGCGAAATAGCCGAAATAGAAGACTGGGACGAGCGGGTGCTGGAGATCGCTAAAAACGCGAAAAACTGGGACATTGGTGCCATAACCGGCATTCCTTCCTGGACAGAGTTGATGATCAAAAAGATCCTGGAATACCACGACGCAAAAAACATCCACGAGATTTGGCCTAACCTGCAGGTGTATTCAACCGGCGGTGTCGCCTTTGAGCCTTATGAAAAATCCTTTGAGCAATTGCTGGCGCATCCGGTGGTAGTGATCGACACCTATCTGGCTTCTGAAGGTTTTATGGCTTTCCAGTCCCGTCCCGAGACGCGTTCTATGAAGCTGGTGCTGGACAACGGCATTTATTTTGAATTTGTTCCTTTTAAACCGGAATATATTAACGAAGATGGCTCCCTTTCCGAAGATGCGCCGGTTGTACCTCTCGAAAAGGTGAAAAAAGAGGAGGATTATGTTTTGGTGATCAGCACAGTGTCAGGCGCCTGGCGTTATCTTATTGGAGATACCATTAAGTTTACAGATGTTGAACGCCGGGAGATCCGCATTACCGGAAGGACCAAGTTCTTCCTTAATGTCGTGGGTTCACAACTTTCGGTCAATAAAATGAACGATGCGGTGAAGGAGCTGGAGGAGCAGTTCGATATTACCATTCCCGAGTTCACCATTTCCGCAGTAAAAAAAGACGGAGAGTTTATACACAAATGGTATCTGGGAACGACAGGAAATGCAGACGACAAAGAATTGGCAGCAGCGCTCGATGAGAGTCTTAAAAGTGCCAACAAAAATTACGGCGTTGCCCGCAAAAAGGCTTTAAAAGGAGTGGAAGTGGTGACTGTTCCGCCGGAGGTATTCCACGAGTGGAGCGCTAAAAACAAGAAGAAAGGCGGACAGGTAAAAATGGAAAAGGTGATGAAAGAAGAAAAGTTTCGCGAGTGGGAAGAGTTTGTTGCCTCAATGAACAAGGAACAATGAACAAATTAAAACCAAATCTCAAATACCTAATTCCAGGATCATCATACAATATTCAATAGATCAGCTTTCGCCTTTTTCGGCTTCTTCAAGATCTTTCTCCAGCTTGTTCACCAGCACTACGATCTCTTCGGGAGAAAGGTAGAGCCGTGAAATGCGCTCCTTGTATTCATCAGAAAGCGTGGAGCTGTTCAGGATAAAATTCTTTGTAGCGAGAATGTAATCGCCCATGCCGTGGTTCACCGCATAGATATCAGCGGCGCGTTCAGCTTCCCTAATGTAGTTGCTGGAGGTGATGTAGCGCAGGCCAAAAATGACCAGGCCGGTGGCGGTTTTATCGCGGTAGTCCATGATATGGCCCAGCTCGTGGCCAAGCCACCCGATCAACACTTCTGAAGGTACATCCTGCATAGAAAATTCCTCCTCTTCGATGGTTACCGTATCGCTGATGAAGATGTTGTATTCGCGCCTGTTCTTTCCCTTGAACAAATTGCCCAGTTGCGGCTGCGCCTGCATGAAAGATTTCTTGATGCCGTTCTTGAATTTGAAGTCGATCGCAACCTCTTCCAATTCGGGATAGTAGGACAGAGCGGTCTTGGCTTCTTCTAAAATGCTTTTCGGGATGCTCTTATTCTGGTAAACAACTTTATCTTGTTCTTTCATAGGCCTTTTTGCTGCACAGCCCGCTAAGCCCAAAAGGACCGGTAGGGTCAAAAAGAAAAGGAGCTTAATCCTGTGCAAGGTTTGGTGTTTTTGATGAAACAATATTTTTCAATTTTAAATTAAACAAACAGCGGACAAAGGGAAAGAAAATCGCCTGAAAATGTGGCGCAATAGTTTGTTTTTAAGTAAATTATAACGTCAATAATGAAAATCCAAGTACTATGCCAGAGCTACCCGAGATCAGCCTATATAAAAATTATCTTGATGAAACGGCGCTGAACAAAAAGATAAAGAAGATCGATTTTTTACATACCGGCGGACTTCAGGCTCCAAAAGAGGATTTTGAGGCTGCGCTTAAAGGTGAGAAATTTAAAAGTTCGAAGCGACTGGGCAAATATCTTATTGCTGAAACTTCGGGCAAAAAGGCGCTGGTACTGCATTTTGGAATGACGGGCAAACTGGAATATTTCCGAAACCAGGAGCCTCCAAAATATTCCCGGGTGATCTTTTCTTTTGACGATGACGAACACCTCGCCTTTGTATGCCGAAGAAAACTCGGGAAACTTTTCCTTGCAGACGGGTTTGAAGACTTCAGGAAAAGCCATGAACTGGGAGAGGATGCGATGGAGCTAAGCGAAGAGGAATTCCTGCAACTGCTGAAGGACAGAGGAGCCGCGATAAAAAGTGTGCTCACTGACCAGCATGTCCTGGCGGGAATTGGAAATGTATATTCAGATGAGATGCTGTACCAGTGCAAGATCCACCCCAAGACCAAAGCAGACGCACTGAC
The DNA here is from genome assembly GCA_049687495.1 of Salinimicrobium sp. Classification (GTDB taxonomy): domain Bacteria; phylum Bacteroidota; class Bacteroidia; order Flavobacteriales; family Flavobacteriaceae; genus Salinimicrobium. The sequence goes on along the minus strand of JBAVJB010000029.1, from coordinate 13,633 downwards.
TGAAAGAGAGAAGCAGCAGCTGTACAAAAAGATGCGCGAGGTGCTGCAAATGGCCATTGACAGGGAAGGAGAACGATCTGAATTTCCTGAGAATTACCTTATCTCCCACAGAAAGGAAGGCGATGACTGCCCCATTTGTCCCGGGAAAATTCAAAAGATCCAGGTCTCCGGAAGAAGTACTTATCTATGTCCTTCCTGCCAGGAGCAGAAATATTGATTTGGAACCTTCCGAAGAAATTAAGCTGAAGAAATAAAGGGTCTCAAAAATGTCATTTTTGAGGCTATATTTCCAGCTCCATTCCGTCGTGGGTGGGAATGAGCTCCACGTCCTCCTGGAGAGCTTTGATCTTTTTCCGGCCTTCTTTAACATCTTCAAAGAACCAGTTGCCGTAGTGCATAAAAGCGATCTTTTGGGTGTGCGGCCCCAGCAACCTGATGAGGTTGGGAATGCCGGTATGCCCGAAGATCCTGTCTTTTTTCCTGATGATCCTGCCGCCTTTGTTGATGAAGCTGGCTTCAGTGATCACCAGGTCGAGTGGCGGGAGATCCTTCAATTCTGCTTTTTCGATCCAGGCAACATCTCCGGTAATGAGCACTCGTTTTTTATCTTTTTCGATCACGTATCCCAAGGATTTCAGCCGTAGCGCATGAATGACAGGAACGGGCGTAAAGCTATAGCCTTTAATGCTGAATTTTTTCTCCACCACCTTCAGCTTTGGGATGAGCTCATTTTCTTCGGGCCCAAAAAGGGGAATATCGGGTTCGAATTTTTCCTGATCGAACACAAAAAAAGCATGGTCGGGATGAAAATGAGTGAAAACAACAGCTTCGGGGTTGCTGTTCATATACTCCGGTTCCCCCACATCAACCTGAATTTTGTCATCTATCAAAAAACCGGTGTATCTTGTGTGCTTTGGTGCCGAAGGTTCTACTTTTCCTCTTGTGCCTAATACTTTGATCTTCATGTATGCGGGCTTTAAATTCCGAAGGGATAGGTTTCGGGAGTAAGATGTCCGTCGGGATGCAGGTGCAACGGGTGCAGGCCGTGTGTCCTGTCAATATAGAGAAAGGCGTCATACCGTTTGGAAAGTTTGCTGGGCACATAATTTCCCCGCTCGTGATGCGGATCGTAAACCACACCTACGGCCCGGTGACCAATGCGATCTTTAAAAAGCTTTTTTAGAGGAGAATCATCTTCAAAGATCATGAGCTTGTTCCCGGCGCCGTGCTTGTGCAGCAGGTGTTCCACACTGCCTTCAATACCTTTTGGCAGCTCCATTTTTTGCATTTTTGCGCCCCAAAATTCTCCTGCAACCACCGAGCCATGGTACGAGCCAAAGCCTACCAGCACAACGCCATCCTTCTCATGCTGCTGCCTTACCAGCTGGCCTACGTTGTGCATGCCGTGTGCAGCCATAGTTGTTGCGCGGGCGTCACCAATATGGGTGTTGTGCTCCCACACGATCACCCGGGCCTTTTCGCCATGATAGTCCATCAGGGTGTTCAGGGTTTCCACCATATGCGTATCGCGAACATTCCAGGAGGAGTTGTCGAACTGGGCCATGGCTTCATAATATTTTTCGGCATTTTTCATCACCAGGGAATTGAGTTCGGCATTGAGGCCGGCTTCAGGTTCCTGCTCATACTGCTCGGTTCTTTGGCGCACCTCGGTAAGCAGCTGCACCACTTCATTGCGGCACTTCTGTTTCAAACCGCGGTAAGCCGTTACATAGGAGTCGTTCTGCTTGTAAGGCTCAAAACAGTCGGCGGCCCTTCTTGCAAGCACCGCAGTCTCGGGATCCTCTTTTTCCAGGTATTTGACAATGGTTTCCATAGATTCCCAAAGGCTGTAAACGTCAAGACCGTAGAAACCTACCTTCTCCTTCTGTTCCAGATCGCTGTTGTGCTTTTTAAGCCATTCGGCAAAGGCGGCAATTTCCCAGTTGGCCCACATCCAGGTAGGCCATCTTTTGAACTCCTTGAGTACATCCTTAATTCCGGTGCCCGAATCCAGCAAACCTTTGATCCAGCGGTTGATCTTGAAACAGTCCGGCCAGTCGCCTTCAACGGCCACAAAAGAAAAGCCTTTTTCCTTTATAAGCCGCTTGGAGATCTCGGCCCTCCATGTATAATATTCATGTGTGCCGTGAGTGGCTTCCCCCAGCAGCACATATTTGGAATCTCCAATGCGCTCTAATAGCGGGTCGAGATCATCTGCGTTTTCGAGTGGTTTTATATATTCTGAAGATTCTCCGCTCTTGCTGTCAAACTTGTTGATATTTTTTGCCATGACCCCGGTTTTAAATGTTTGATTTTAAGTTACAAAATATCTCCTGAGGCAAAGCCGCTGCAGCTGCGGCTTTAGAAAAGTTTAAGTGCTTATTAGAAAATTTTAAGGAGGTTTTAATTAACTTAGGCCTATGCAGACACTACAGATAGCGGCGGGTTTCGTACTTATCGTTGTAATCTTTCTCGATTTTTTTCATACAACACTATCCGGTAACGGTTTTGGATTCCTGTCCAGGCTGGTCAACAGGATCCTCAACAGGATCATTATTCAAAACCGAAGCAGGACCATTTTTAATTATTCCGGGGTTACCCATTTATTGGTGACCACTATGGTGTGGCTGGTGCTGCTGTTCGTGGGAGCCTACATGATCTTTACGGCCGGCCAGGACATGGTGATCAATGAGAGCAGCAAACTTCCCGCAGACTATACCCAGAGATTCTATTTTACCGCTTATGTGCTTTCTACCCTCGGGATAGGAGATTTTGTTCCCGGAAATGGGGTTAGTGATGTTTTTACCGGGCTGCTTTCTTTTACCGGTTTTATCATGATCACCACAGGACTTACTTATCTACTGAGTGTGGTAAGTTCGGTGCTTAGCAAAAAAGAGCTGGCTTTTTATATTTCCACGATGGGTGCAGATGTGGAGGAGTTGTATCATTTCTTCAAAAAGGAGGATAATCTTTCGGGGCTAATTTCTGATGCCAATAACCTGCGGCAGGAGATCCTGAAGAATGCCAGTAGCTACCTGGCTTTTCCCATGGTGAATTACTTCCTCACCAAGGAACGCGAATCCGCACTCGTGGTTCAACTGGCGCTGTTGTATGAGGTGCTGGTGGTGCTAAAAATGGACTGGGAAGTGGGCACAGTGCAGCATGCAAAGATCTGCACCATACTTAATGCCATTGAAAAATACCTGAAACTGGGGCTGGAAAAGCCCGATGCCGATCTACATAATAAGGAGAAGCTTAATACGCTAAGAAGTTCCTGGAGAAAATTCGGCTATATCTATAAAAAGAACACAGAGATCGATCTGCAGTTCACCTCGAGCCTTGCCTATGCCGGTTGGAACTGGGAAGAGGTCTATAAGCTGAAGGAACATCATTAAAAGAAAAAAGCGGCTCAAAAAGCCGCTTTTTAAATGCTGTTGAATAAAAGAATTATTCAGAAGTAAGTTCTTCTTTTAAACGCTCCTGCAGTTGAGGGTTGGTTTGAAGGCTGGTGGCGATCTCCTGGTAACGGTCTACTGTGAGCCCGCTGTCCTTGATAAGCTCTTCCATGTCACCTTCAAAAGAAACCTGCATTTTCTCGATTTTTGCGATCACTCTGCCATACTTTTCTTTTTCCTCTTTTGTAGCGTCTGATGCTACTGCGGGATCAAGTTCGGCTTTATGGATCTCGTTGAAGCGTTTGATGTCAAGGTTCTCCTCCTGGATTGCCTGTGACATTTGCATTTGTGCCTTTTGGTTCATCATGCGCATTTGCTGAAAAGTGTCTGCAAACTTCGTAAGTTCTGCATCGGTCACTTTTGTTTGCCCTGCCTGGGCCATTACTGCAGTTGTGCTAAGCACGAAAAATACCAGCATAGCTGCAATTCTCTTCGTTCTAAGGATCATAAATTGTTTTTTAAGTTAAAAAACAAACCTAAGGGGAATGAATTGAAGACCCAAAAAACAGCCCGCTTTTTCTGAAAGTTTTCTGAAAGATTAACGCTTCTGACAGAATATAAAGGAAAAAACTCCCTGGAAAGGAGTTTTTTTAAGACCTTATGATTTTGCCTTTTTTGAAGGGCTATATATTTCAATTTCTACGGAAACCTGCCCGCGGGTGAGGTCTTCAAATTCCTCTCTCTTTCTAATGAGGTGTGCCTCCCCGTTATGCCACAGCACCTCAGGCGGACGGAATCTTGAATTGTAATTGCTCGCCATAGAGAAACAGTAAGCCCCGGCATTGTCGAAAGCCAGGATATCTCCTTCTTTAATTTCTGAAATTCTTCGGTTGTTCGCAAAAGTGTCGGTCTCACAGATGTAGCCGACGACAGAATAGAAGCGCTGTTTGCCTTCTGGATTGGAGATGTTGTGGATCTCGTGCCTGCTTCCGTAGAGCATAGGACGAATAAGATGATTGAACCCACTGTCGACCCCGGCAAAGACGGTAGAGGTGGTTTGTTTGATCACGTTCACCTTTACCAGGAATTTCCCTGCTTCACTCACGAGGAATTTCCCGGGCTCAAAGGCAAGGGTAAGTTCCCTTCCGTAGTTTTTGCAGAATTCATTGAACCTGCCCGAAAGCTTTTCTCCCAGTTCTTCAATATTGGTCTCAATGTCTCCTTCTTTGTAAGGTACTTTAAAACCGCTTCCGAAGTCGATGAACTCAAGATCTTTAAAATGTTTTGCGGTTTCAAAAAGGATTTCTGAAGCATAGAGGAAAACCTCGATGTCCAGGATGTCACTGCCTGTGTGCATGTGAATCCCGTTGATGTTCATTCCCGTGTTCTCCACGATGCGCAGCAGGTGCGGAATCTGGTGAATAGAAATCCCGAACTTGGAATCTATGTGCCCAACAGAAATATTGGTGTTGCCGCCGGCCATCACGTGAGGATTGATCCTGATGCAAACAGGCACTTTTGGATGCCTTGAACCAAACTGTTCCAGGATGGAAAGATTGTCGATGTTGATCTGCACGCCCAAGGCTGCAACCGCTTCGATCTCTTCCAGGGAAACCCCGTTTGGGGTGTAGATGATCCTTGAAGGTTCAACCCCGGCTTGCAGACCAAGTTTAACCTCCTGAATGGAAACCGTGTCCAGGCCCGAACCCAGTTTTTGGAACAACTTCAATATTGAGAGGTTTGACAGTGCTTTTACCGCATAATTGATGCGAAGGTGTTTTACCGGCTCAAAAGCTTTTGTTAGTCTGCGGTACTGCGAAATGATCTTTTCAGAATCATAGACGTAAACCGGGCTGCCAAATTCTTCTGTTATTCTAAGGAGGTCCTGATTGTTCATATCAAAAATTAAAGCTGCAAAATTAAAAGAGATTTCGCTTATTGCATTAGGTCGAACTTAAAAATAACCAATTTTAACCAATTGTTATTTTTCGAGGGTCACCTGTCAAAAATGACATTTTTGAGACCTGTTAAAAGTGAAGGCTGCACAACACAAAAAGGAAAGATAGTGAGGCGTGTCAAATTTATATTTTGTAATTTTCATTTTGTAAATCAATGAGTTATGTCTTCAAAATTGGCGTTATTTCCTTTACAGGTGGTGGTCTTTCCCGGGGAGCGCCTGCCGTTGCACATTTTTGAGGAACGGTACAAGCAGTTGATCAGCGACTGCGAAGTTTCAGGTAAAAGCTTTGGGATCCCGGTCTATTTCAATAATAGACTGGAATATGGCACCGAGGTGCGACTGGAAAAGGTGGTCCAAAGTTATACTTCAGGAGCCAGAGACATTATCTGCAGAGGGCTGAGGGTTTTCAGGGTCATTGATTTTGAACACGAGGCGCCGGGGAAAACCTATGCCGGCGGGGATGTGGAGTTTGTGGCCAACAAGATCAACCCTGATGAGAGCCAAAAAAAGCAGTTATTCGACCTTATTACCGAACTGTACCTTCACCTGGAGGTGCCGCCGCCAAAGATCGACTGGAAAAGCTTCAGCAGTTATACGCTTGCACATAAGATTGGCCTCTCACTTCAGCAGGAATATGCGCTGCTAAAATTGACTTCAGAAAAAGCGCGGCAGGAATTCCTTATCAACCATTTAAGTATTAGCATTCCCATTGTGCAGGAAATGAACCGGGCTAAACAAACCATAGAGCTCAACGGGCATTTCAGGAATTTTGATCCGCTGGATTTTCGGGAATTCAGATTAAAATCCAAATAAATTCCCAAACCTGCTTCCGCAGCTGCATAAAATAAAAAAGATTGGCAGAATCCTATTACATTTGTTACTTTTGTGAACCTTAATAAACACAGAAGAAACCACCTCATTATGAATATACACGAATATCAGGGAAAAGAGATCTTAAGCAGTTTTGGAGTGCGCGTACAACGCGGTATTGTTGCCCAGGACGCCAAGGAAGCAGTTGAGGCTGCAAAAAAACTTACTGAACAAACCGGCACCGGATGGCACGTGATAAAGGCCCAGGTTCACGCCGGGGGACGTGGAAAAGGAGGAGGAGTAAAACTTGCCAAGAATCTACAGCAGGTAGAGGAGATCGCAGGACAGATCATTGGGATGAACCTTGTGACGCCTCAAACCTCTGCTGAAGGTAAAAAAGTACACCAGGTTTTAGTAGCCGAAGATGTTTACTATCCCGGAGACAGTGAGCCTAATGAATTCTATATGTCTGTATTGTTGAACCGTTCTACGGGAAGAAACATGATCATGTATTCTACCGAAGGTGGGATGGACATTGAAACAGTTGCCGAGCAGACTCCGCACTTGATCTTTAATGAAGAAATTGATCCGGCTGTAGGTCTTTTGCCTTTCCAGGCGCGTAGAATTGCCTTTAACCTTGGACTAAGCGGAAACGCCTTTAAAGAGATGACCAAGTTTGTGATGTCTCTTTATGAAGCATACGTAAAATCTGATTCTTCGCTTTTTGAGATCAACCCTGTTCTTAAAACCAGCGATGACAAAATTTTGGCAGTAGATGCCAAGGTAACTATAGATGATAACGCCCTTTACCGTCACAAGGATTATCAGGAAATGCGTGACCTGCGCGAAGAGAACCCTGTTGAGGTGGAAGCCAAAGCAGTAGGCCTTAACTATGTTGATCTTGACGGAAACGTAGGTTGTATGGTGAACGGGGCCGGACTTGCAATGGCAACTATGGACCTTATCAAGCAAGCCGGTGGAGAACCTGCTAACTTCCTTGATGTTGGAGGTACAGCCGATGCTAAAAGGGTTGAGGAAGCTTTCCGTTTGATCCTGAAAGATGAGAACGTAAAAGCAATCCTGGTAAACATTTTTGGCGGGATCGTTCGTTGTGACAGGGTAGCACAGGGAATCGTTGATGCATATAAAAATTTAGGAGATGCTATTCACGTACCAATTATTGTTCGTTTGCAGGGAACCAATGCTGATGTTGCAAAAGAATTGATCGATAATAGTGGACTGGATGTGTACAGTGCTGTACAATTCCAGGAAGCAGCAGATAAAGTACAGGAAGTGCTGGCATAGTACTTCAAACTTCATAAAAGACCCCGGCCTTTGGTCGGGGTTTTTTGTTTGCTGAAAAAGGGGTGTCAAAAATGTCATTTTTGACACCCCTTTTGTGGCTTCTAGTACTGAGAGATCAACGATTTCAATGCTTTAACCTTTTCAGGTTAGGTCTTCTGAATGGGATAAAAAATCAAAAATATGTTAAAATAGAAACGCTACTGTAACATGAGAAGATGATCATAGTCATTAGAGTACATCAATCAAATCATTAATCATTTAAAAACAAACAGTTATGAAATGTTTTAAATTTATGTTAGTCGCTTTTGCAATCACTTTGAGTACTGCAAGCTTTGCAAATCCTGTAAAAGGAAATGAAGCAACAAGAGAACCTGTTTCAACAGAGATCCAGAAAATGCTTTCCGACTCCAATCTAATAGTGGAAGAGGAATTTGTGGTAACCGTCATCTTTAAAGTTACCGAAGACAGAAAGATCGATGTGCAAACAGTGCGCTCAGAAAATGAGGAAGTAAATGAATTCCTTAAAAAGAGATTGCAAAATCAAAAACTTCACGGGAACAAATGGTTCTCCGAAAAAATATATGAACTTCCTGTGAAGGTACAGGCTATGAAATAGAGAAATTCATATTGAAGAGAGAGATCCCGGCCAGGCCGGGATTTTTTTTGTTCTTTTTTTGAGCAGCTGCAGCAGCTAAAGCCTTGAATTACAGACAAATTTGCTAAAAATAAGTTAAAATAATTAGAGGGTGTAACGTTTCAGTTTTTCATCAGTCTTTATAATAAATCAATCAATCAAACTTAAGAAGTCAATCAATCTAAAAACGAACATCATGAGAAATTTAAAATTAATGTTAGTCGCACTTGTAATCAGTCTAAGTTCAACGATCTATGCAAACAACAGAAAGTTTGTGAACACCGATTCTCTTTCAGTCGAAATTGAGCGCACCCTTGACCAGTATAACTGTGATGTACAGGAAGATCTTACTGTAACCGTGTTCTTCTCGGTTTCAGAAGACGGAAGAATCCAAAGCCTTACTGTAGCCTCTGGCGATGAAAAGATGAACAATTTGCTTCAGGATAAACTCGAAGGACAGGAAGTTCCGGGAGATTTCTGGAGAAAAGGTAAGATCTACGAACTTACTGTAGTACAGCAAGCAAGGAAATAGAAGATCCTTTGAAAAAGAAAAAGTCCCGGCTTATCACCGGGACTTTTTCTTTTTATAGATGCAATCCACATTCGGTCTTAGGATTGTTATTCCACCTGCCGCTTCTTTCTTCGCCGGGAACCGTGCAGTGGGAGCAGCCAATTGAATGGTAGCCTTGCTCCACGAGCGGGTGAAACGGAAGCTGATGCTCTTCAATAAACACATCTCTTTCTTCTTTTGTGACATCCAGCAAAGGATAAAACTTCAGGATGTCGCCGCGAAGTTCAAAAATGTCCAGGCTGGCCCGGTGGTCACTTTGCCATTCCATGAGCCCGCTTACCCACACCGTGTATTTCGACTTTATGAGGTCAAGCGGTTTAACTTTATTGATGTAGCAGCAAAAATCGGGATTCTTTTTCCAGGTCTCGTCACTGGTAGTGAATTCATGTTCCTCCTTGAGAGAGCTGATGGATTTTACTTTTAGCCCATATCGGTCGGTCAGCTTCTTTTTGTATTCCAGGGTTTCCTCAAAATGATATCCGGTGTCGATGAAATAGACGAGTTGATCTTGCTTTGCTTCGGAAAAAAGTTTCAAAAGAAAAGCTGAGGTGGCAGCAAAGGAGCTGGTAAGCATGATCTCTGCCTCGCTGAAGTCGTTGTAGAGTTCACTGATGCGTTCGCGCAGAGAGAGGTCTTTGTACTTGCTGTTAAGAACGGCCACTTCCCTGGTAGAAACTTCTCTTTTCTCGGTAACTATTTCCATGCGGGGAGCAGGTTTATTCTTTTTTGCGGGGTTCGCCCTTTTTCGGCATTGGCCCACGTTTATAAATGACCAGCCCGTTAAGGAAATTGCGCAGGAACTGGTCTCCGCATTCCATGTACTTTGGGTGATCTTCCTTCCTGAAAATGGCGCCGATCTCACTTTTGGTAACCTTGAAATCAACCAGGGAACAGATATGAACAATATCTTCATCCCTTAATTTCAGGGCTACGCGAAGCTTCTTAAAAATGTCATTATTGGATAGTGGCATGTAGGAAATATTGTGAGCAGCAAAAATAAAGAAGTTTCAGCAAACGCTGTCACTTCATCAGCTTAAATGCGTTCAAAAAAGATTTAAGACTCTTAAATATGCCATAAAGTCAGTACAAAAAGATGTTTTGGCGCCATAATGTCTTCTTTTTCGGAAAATTTTCAGCTGGTATTCGGTTTGCTAAGAAGAAAGTGTAAAAATTAAAGTCAAACTAAAAACAATAATATTATGAGCTTAATTAAAACAAACGAGGCCAACTGGCTGCCATCAGTTTTTGACGATATGTTTAAAACTGATTGGTTAGGTGGAACCACCAATGTGAACAGTATTGGAACCAGCATTCCTGCTGTGAATATTTTTGAGAGTGACGACAACTTTATGGTAGCTGTTGCTGCTCCCGGAAAAACTAAAGAAGATTTCAATATTGAACTGGAAAATGATGTGCTGACCATTTCTTCGGAAGTGAAAAAGGAAAATGAAACTTCTGATAAGAACGGAAGATTCACCAGGAAAGAGTTTAGCTACACCAATTTCAAAAGAGCCTTCAGCCTTCCTGAAACTGTTGACAGCGAAAAGATCTCAGCGGCTTATAACAGCGGCGTGCTGGAGATCACGCTTCCTAAAAGAGAAGAAGCTAAGGTTCAGCCAAAACGAATGATCGAGATCGCATAACTTGAGGTCTCAAAAATGACAAAAAAACGCTCCTTTTCGGGAGCGTTTTTTTATTTGGGCTAAAGCCCTTGGGATTTTTTGGCCTTTAGACCTCCGCCTGAAGGCGGAGGCCATTCAAACGCTAATGAATTCCCTTCGGATTTATCCGGAGGGGAACAATTTTCCTTCTAAAAGGGCTTTAGCCCAACACCTCTCAAAAATGACATTTTTGGGACCTATTTATTGTCAGGGTTTAGAAAAACCTTTGAGAGGAGCAGTTTTTACATGAGGCGGAGGCCATTCAAACGCTAATGAATTGCCTTCGGATTTATCCGGAGGGAAACAATTTTTCTTCAAAAAGGGCTTTTGCCCAACACCTCTTAAAAATGACATTTTTGAGGCTCTTATTCAGGAGCAGTTCTTTTCCAATGAAGGTACATTTAAGGGTATAATTTCACTGATGTTTAATAGGTCCCGGCATGATGAAGATCATACTCTAATTGGCTCTATCCTTATAAATTAGTTGCGCAACTAAATCGTTTTAGGGAATGTCTATAAAAGGCATTCCAACTAAATAATTCAAATTTCAACAGATGAAAAGTTTACTCTTAGGTAATGAAGCACTTGCTCAGGGGAGTATAGATGCGGGTTTATCCGGTGTTTATGCTTATCCCGGCACCCCTTCAACTGAAATAACCGAATACATACAAAAGTCGAAACTCGCACAGGAATTAAAAATCCACACGACCTGGTCTGTCAATGAAAAAACAGCAATGGAAGCTGCTTTAGGCATGTCCTATGTCGGGAAAAGGTCTATGGTGGTCATGAAGCATGTTGGATTAAATGTGGCTTCAGATGTTTTTATGAATATGTCGGTTTCCGGAGTAAATGGAGGACTCGTAGTTGTGGTTGCCGATGATCCATCCATGCACTCCTCGCAGAACGAACAGGATTCCCGGTTTTACGGAAAATTCGCGATGATCCCGATCCTGGAACCATCAAGTCAGCAGGAAGCCTATGATCTTATGTCCTACGCTTTTAATCTTTCGGAAGAAGTTAAGTTACCCGTGTTACTAAGATTGGTTACTCGTTTATCACATTCCCGCGCAGGTATAGAGACAAAGCAAAGGAGAAAGCCTAACGATGTGGATTTACCGGCGGACACTTCCCGCTTCGCTTTGCTTCCTATGAATGCCAGAAAGCAGTACGATCTATTGGTTAATAAGCAGGATACGTTGATCGAACATTCTGAAAATTCTGATCTAAACAGCATAAAATTAAGTAAAGACAAGAGCCTGGGGATCATAGCCTGTGGACTAGCTTATAATTATGTGATGGAAAATATTGGAGAGGATAATCTATATTCCATTTTAAAGATCTCTCAATATCCTTTGCCCAAAGAAAAGATCAAAGCTTTACACAAACACTGTGATAAAATTCTGGTTGTTGAGGAGGGCTATCCAATTGTAGAAGAGATGTTGCACAATTATTTTGATGACAATGATAAAATAAAAGGAAAGCTGTCTGGTGATCTTCCGCGAACCGGAGAACTAAATCCTAACATCGTGGGCAGGTCTTTAGGCTTGTTTAATAATTCTATTGAACCTATTCCTTCCGTAGTTACTCCAAGACCACCGCAACTCTGCGAAGGCTGCGGGCATACAGATCTTTTCAATACCATAAACGATTTGATCCCGGAGATCGGGGACAAGAACGTTTTTGGGGATATTGGTTGTTACGCCCTGGGTGCTTTGCCACCTTTGAACAGCATCAATACCTTGATAGATATGGGAGCTTCTATAACAATGGCAAAAGGAGCTGCAGATGCGGGAATGGAGAATGCCATTGCGGTCATTGGAGACTCAACATTCACGCATTCCGGAATGACAGGGCTTTTGGATGCCGTTTATGAAAATTCTCCTATTACGGTTATTATTTCAGACAACTCTGCAGTTGCGATGACCGGAGCTCAGGAATCAACCGCGGTAGGCAGGTTACATAAGATCTGTTTGGGTATCGGAGTTCATCCGGATCACCTGAAAACTATAGTGCCTCTGAAAAAGAATCATGAAGAAAATGTGGAGTTACTGCGGAATGAATTGAAGTATAAAGGGGTTTCAGTTATTATTTCTGAAAGACCTTGCGTGAGATTATCGCGGGATCAAAAAGAAGTCATTAAAGCCAGAATTGCGGCGTTAAACTAAGATAAACGGAAACAGATGAAAACGAATATCATATTATCAGGGGTAGGCGGTCAGGGAATTTTAACTATTGCCGCGGTTTTGGATACAGCTGCCTTAAGCGAAGATTTGTTCATTAAACAATCAGAAGTACACGGGATGAGCCAACGTGGCGGTGCCGTTCAATCCCACGTAAGAATATCTGACAAAGAAATATTTTCTGATCTCATTCCGGAGGGAAAAGCGGATCTGATCTTGTCGGTAGAACCGATGGAATTATTAAGATATATGCCATTTCTGAAGAAGGACGGCTGGCTGGTTACGGATTCCGAAACTTTTGTCAATACTTCCGATTATCCTGAAAAAGAGGATCTGTTCGAGCAGATTAAAAAGCATCCGAATAATGTAATTGTAGACGCAACTCAAATCGCCAAAAAGATCGGGAACTCAAAAATTGCCAACATGGTCTTGTTAGGCGCGGCATCGGCTATAATTCCTTTATCGGAAGATAGCATGATCGAAGCCATCAAGAAATTGTTTCAGCATAAAAGCGAAAGGATCATTAAGCTGAACCTGGAAGCTTTTTCTGAAGGGAAAAAAGTAGCAGAAGGAATTACTGATCTGGCTGCCAGCAAGTAATTGATTTCGACAAATAAAAAAACAAAGCAGTTTTCTGCCTGAAACCGACAATTAAAGTTCCTTTTTCAATGGTGGAAATTTCCCTTTGGTGATAATTTTTTAGTCCTTTTTTTGGTTCATTTTTTTGCTTATCCAAAAAAACGAACCAAAAAAAGGACACTTTTTTGATAGGTGTTTTCAATTTTGCTCCCGCAAAATTAGAACCGTGCTCCCCCGGCTAAATTTTCTCCAAGGCTTTAAAAATTTTTAACGCCGGGGAAGCACTACACTTACAAAAAAGAAACTTCCCAAGAAGTGTATTTTTAACCAAACTATTTATGACAATACCATTTTGGAGTTTTGAAGTACTTTTTTTATTGCTTCAGATAAGGTGGCAACCCCTTTTTCGATGTCATCCTTCGGCATATTTGAAAAAGAAAGTCTTAACCTGTCGTCTTTTTTACTGGCGGGATCAAAGGTTCTGCCCGTAACAAATACAACGCCTTTAGCGACAGTTTCTTTGAAAATATCTGATGAC
>JBAVJB010000028.1:0-2452 GCA_049687495.1 Salinimicrobium sp. | reverse complement strand
AATTGTACAGTTGGCCTTCGGACTCATCCTGGGCGCCATTGCAGTAGCGGTAGCTTTGAGTTATGGTCTCGGCGGAAGAGAGGCCGCAGGAGAACATTTTAGAGACATTATTCAGAAGTTTAGAAACGCCTCTTCTGAATCTTCTTCGGAAGTTACCGGAAACAGAACCGATCTTCCCGGCGGAGCCAAAAAGCCTCCCATACCCCCGAAGGATCTGGACGACGATAAAACGCCGCCTATGTAAAAAGGCAGGAAATTGTATTAAATAGGAGCTTCAAAAATGACATTTTTGAAGCTCCTTCATTTTTACTCCTTAATATAATCTTCAAGATAAGAGAAGCGTGGGGTGAGTTTCCCGTCTTTGGTCATTCGCGCCCGTTCCAGGACGCCGTCCTTATCTCCGTTGAAAAAAGCGGGAAACACATTGTCCATAAACATGCGGCCAAAGCCTTCACTGGCGTCCTTTGGAAGTTCGCAAGGCAGGTTATCTACAGCCATAACGGTAATTGCCGCCTCATCTTTAAAATCTACCTCTCCCAAAGTTTCGGGACTAAAGCCGTAAAAAGGTTCGGCTATGGTGGAAGGACGAATGGTGCTGGCCACCGGCCCGCTGATATCGCAGGAAATATCTGCCACGAAACGAATTTTAAAGGCAGGGGACTTTATATCTTCGGCAGTAAAAAAGGCCGGGGCGCCTTCTCCGTAGAAGTGGCCTGCAATAAAGAAATCGCTGGCTTTTGCAAACCTGAAAAAGTCAGATTCATAGAGTTCAGGGTGCTCATAGAATTCTTTTACCTCCCCCTCTTTGCCGTCTTTGCGCTTGTTATAGTCCATCACGTCTATATGGCAATAGACGGGTTCTTTAAAACTGCCGGTGAGGTATTCCTCCACGTTCAGCTTTTTGATGTTGAGATGCTCAAGAACCTCCTGTGCGCCACGGGCTACTTTTCCGCTGCCGGTAAGCACGATCTTCATTGGCGGAAGTTCAATTTTATCAAGCTCCCTGTACATGGCAACCAGATCTGGCAGACTCTCGGCTTTAGGCAGCTCAAAAATGCCTTTTTTGAGACCTATTGCCCGGAAGCCGTTATAGGCGCCTACCAGGCCGGCATACCTCCCAAAGCCAATTAACCTGTGCCCGGTTTCATTAACGATCACCTCATGATCATAGAGTTCGATATTCTTCTTAAGTATCTCCCGCAGCAGGTCACGATTGTACGGCTGCTTTTTTATGGTATGAGAAAAGAAAAAGTACTTTTTATTCGGAATTAGCGCCGGAATGGGCACTTCTTTCACCCCCAGCAACACGTCGCAGTCTGACACATCTTCGGAAACCTCAAAGCCGGCATCCCGATATTCCTGATCTGAAAAAATACGAATGTCTGAGCTTTCTACTTTAAAATCTGCCTCGGGAAAGCGTTTTTTGGCTTCCGTCAATCTTTGGGGAGAGAAGACAACACGCCTGTCTGGCGGAGTTTTTCTTTCTTTTATCAGGGCAAATTTTATCATATTCGGGTATTGGTTTTGAATAATTAATGGTGAGTCTCAAAGATATAATTTTTAATCTGTATCTTTGCTTTCGGCAGCCTGAAAGGGCTGTTATTCTTTGACCCTTTGACAGGCTCAGGGCTCAAGGAACAGGATTTTGAGGAAAATCATTTTTTTTGCGTTAGGGATAGAGCGGAAATCCCGGCCCGGGAGGGACGGATTGCAGCGAAAGCCCGACCTGACTGCGATAGCAGGAGGGGAACGCCATTAACAGTGGCACAATTAATGCGATTAGAGAAATAAGTTCTTTACATAATGGGGTCGACTTGGTTTTGACAGCGAGTCTAATTGAGTTGTAAGCACGTCGAGCGCTGGGAAATAGCTCGTAAATCTCATTTTTCACACTTTTTTAAACGGCGAGAATAACTACGCCTTGGCTGCATAATCCGCATCATAGTCGGAATGCTTAGTCCCTACAAGGTAGGGAGCCAAGATGTCTCGTGGAAGCCTTGATTTACGGCGTCCACACCAGAGGCACCGGTAAAGTAAATATAGTGACCGCAGGGCCTTGATGCGGTTGCGAAACTTAAGCGAGGATACGTGTAAAGTTGGTGGTTTTCGGCCGGCTTTGCATCGACAATCAAACGAAGACTAAGCGTGTAGAAAGCATCTGAATTGCTTGTTTGGACGAGGGTTCGAACCCCTCCGACTCCACAATCAAGCGCAGCTAAGCTGCGGATTAAAACAGAGAAATCCCGCCAAACATTAGTTTGAGCGGGATTTTGTGTTTTATCCGCCTGGACCGCAGGGACAGTAAATGCTTAGCTGCATTTGCAGTATGGGATTCAATTGGGGATGACGAAGTCAACCCCTCCGACTCCACCTCTCTCCTCTGGAATAAAACAGGTTTCTTATGGATTTACCTTTTGCTGTATATATCCTGAACTGTGCAAACGGTCAACAC
>JBAVJB010000027.1:0-16033 GCA_049687495.1 Salinimicrobium sp. | reverse complement strand
CAAAAAGGCCAATTTTCACTAACTTCTTAAGAATCAAAATCTTAAAAAGATGGTCAGCCAGGAAGAAATGATCGAGCAGCAACTCAAGGGACGCCACATCACAGATGAGGGAGTTTTGCAGGCCATGCGGGAGGTGGACCGCCGGCTTTTCGTACCCGAAGAAAAAGAACATTTAGCTTTTGAAGACCGCCCGCTTCCCATTGGCAAGAACCAAACTATAAGTCAGCCGTACATTGTTGCTTACATGGCCGAACAGCTTCATCTTTCAAAAAAAGACAAAGTTTTGGAAGTTGGCACCGGCTGCGGCTATAATGCTGCAGTACTCTCACGCCTGGTCCATCATGTTTACAGCATTGAGATCATTGGCTGGCTGGCTGAACTGGCCAGGAAAAATCTTGAAAAAACAGACTACGACAACATTTCCACCCGGCACGGGGACGGTTTTGCAGGTTGGCCCGAAGAGGCCCCTTTTGATGCCATCATTCTTACTGCCGCCCCACCTGTTATTCCGCACCCGCTCAAGGAACAGCTCAAGATCGACGGGAAGATCCTTGCTCCCGTTGGAAGGCTCAACCAAAAACTGGTGCTGATAACAAAGACCGCCGAAGATGAATTTGCTGAAAAAACCCTGCTCCCGGTGCGGTTTGTCCCTATGACCGGCAGGGCCGACAAAGGAGGAAACTATGGACAACTCATCTAAACTGAAGCAGGCAAAACAGCTGATGGATGGTTTTGCCGCCCGCACCGGCCTGACTGCCGGCGATGCTTCGCGGCGCTACCTGTGGACCGATGCTTTTGCCGTCCAGTCATTTTTTGGCCTTTCTCATGCGCTTAATTCTGAAGAATACCAGCAGAGGGGACTACAGCTCATCGACCTGGTGCATCAACACCTGGGAAAATTTCATTCGAAAGATTCCCGAAAAGGTTGGATTAGCGGTTTGACTGAAGATGAAGCTAAAACACGTCCCACAATAGCAGGTTTACGAATAGGAAAAGATCTTCCCGAACGCAAAAACGATGAATCCTACAATTCGAAGCTGGAGTGGGAACGGGACGGGCAGTATTTTCACTACCTCAGCAGGTGGATGATCACGCTGCTGCAGGCTTTCAACGAAACTAAAGACAAAAAGTACCTTTTTCAGGCGAAAGACCTTTTCCTGGCAACCGGGAAATTCCTCTATGGCAGCGGCAGCGGGCTGGCAATGTACTGGAAAATGGACACCAAACTTTCCCGGCCCCTGGTGCCCAGTATGGGTCATCATGATCCGCTCGAAGGCCTGCTGTGCGGAATGAGCATCAAAAATGCCATTTTTGAGGAGGATCAAAATCTGGATGCGCTGATCAACAAATTTGAAATAATGTGTGAAGGCAAAAGCTGGACAACTCCAGATCCGTTGGGGATTGGTGGTTTGCTACTCAACACTGCTCGCGCCGGGGAGCTGCAGGCGCAGGGCGTGCATATGCCGGCTTCGGTCAAAGTTCAGAAGCTTTACCGGGAAAGCCTGGACAGCCTGACCGGGCTCTACGGCTTCGGAAAGGATACCAATCCAAACCGCCGATTGGCCTTCAGGGAATGCGGACTCTCCCTGGGACTTCGGGTAATAACGGCATCCAAAAATGACATTTTTGAGACCTCTTCCGAAGAAGGCTTTAAGCAGTTTTATCCATTAGCTTCAGAAATTGAAACATTCTGGCTTGACAAGGAGCACAGGAGGGCTTCCACCTGGAAAGACCACCTGGACATCAACGCTGTGAGCCTTGCCGCTTCGCAAATAGCTCATGAAGCGCCCGAAGTTTTTTCAGGAGAAAAAAGCGCATAAAAAAACCACCCAAAAAGGTGGTTTTTCAGTATTATTAAAGAAGTATTCCTTAGAACATTTCCCTTCCGGCGAAATGAAATTCTCCTTCGATCTTGGCGTTTTCGTCGCTGTCACTTCCGTGAACGGCGTTCTCACCTACAGACTCTGCATATTTCTTACGGATGGTTCCTTCCGCAGCATCTGCAGGGTTAGTAGCACCAATAAGAGTTCTAAAGTCTTCAACTGCATTTTCTTTCTCCAAAATAGCAGCTACGATAGGCCCGCGGCTCATGAATTCAACAAGCTCGCCAAAGAAAGGACGCTCTTTGTGGATCTCGTAGAAAGTCTCGGCATCACGACGAGTCATTTGAGTAAGCTTCAATGCTACAATTCTAAATCCTGAAGCAGTGATCTGCTCTAAAATAGCTCCAATGTGTCCTTTTTCAACTGCATCGGGCTTAATCATGGTGAAAGTTCTGTTTCCTGCCATTTTTTTGCTTTTAATTTTGCTGCAAAAATAGTCAAATCAGTTCCATTTCCAATTTTTATTCGGTTTTATAGCCATTTGAATTGCTGAAGCATAGCCGGTTTTGTGGCTTCGGAAGCTTTTAAATCTTCAAAATTCAATATCTTCGCTGTCTATGACGAATAAGGACATTTCTAAAGTTAAGGAGCTTTTAGCCACTTCCAAGAAGATCGTGATCGTACCCCATAAGGGACCAGACGGCGATGCCATGGGTTCCTGCCTGGCCCTCAAGATCCTGCTGGAAGGGCAAGATCATCATGTACAGCTTATTTCTCCAAACGACTATCCCGATTTCCTGAAATGGATGCCTTACCAGGAAGAAGCGCTGATCTATGAAAAGGAACAGGAAAAATGTGACAGGTATATTGCTGAAGCCGAACTGATCTTTACCCTGGACTTCAACCACCTCTCAAGGGCGGGAGACATGCAAAAAAGTCTGGAGCAGGCGAACGCAGATTTTATTATGATAGATCATCACCAACAACCGGGTGATTACGCCGTGGTGACCTACAGCGATGTGAATATGTGCTCCACCTGCCAGATGCTTTACCATTTTATTGAAAATATTGGGATGGATGGTCATATCACCCCGGCCATGGCTACCTGCTTGTACACAGGCATCATGACCGACACAGGCTCTTTTCGATACCGCTCTACCACCAGCCTCACCCATCGCGTCGTTGCAGACCTTATTGACAAAGGCGCTGACAATACCAGCATTCACGAAAATGTCTTTGACACCAGCTCTTACGGGCAGCTGCAACTGTTGGGATGTGCGCTTCAGAATTTAAAAGTAGTGGAGGGCTACCGCACCGCGTATATCACGCTTACCCAGGAAGAGCTTGACAGGCACAACTTCAAAAAAGGAGATACCGAAGGTTTTGTTAATTACGGTCTTTCACTAAATGGAATTGTCTTTGCAGCCATTTTTATTGAGAACAAAGCCGAAGGCATTATAAAGATCTCCCTGAGGTCGAAAGGAACTTTTTCTGTCAATGAATTTGCTCGCAAATATTTTCACGGTGGTGGCCACATCAATGCCGCAGGCGGCAAGAGCGATCTTCCTATGGAAGAGACAATTAAGAAATTTGTTACTATCTTGCCCGATTACAAAAAAAGCCTTTGCTTATGAAGAAGATGATGATTTTGCTGCTGGGCCTGCTGTTGGTGGTCTCCTGCAAAACCCCTGAGCCGCGGCGGCCGGTAACGCAGAAATCGGGTTCTTATATCAATGAAGCTGTGGAACGCAACAAGAAGATCGTCGCCGTACAGGAAGAGAAGATCCAACAGATCATCGAAAACGATTCGGCCAATGATTATATTTCTTCTCCAAATGGCTTCTGGTATTACTACAATAAAAAAGACACTATAAATTCAGCTACTCCCGATTTTGGCGATGTAGTGGAGTTTGACTATAACCTCAAAACCCTTGACGGAGCTACAATTTATTCCGAAGCAGAGATGCCCACCCGCACCTACACTATGGACAAGGAAAAACTTTTCAGTGGAATGCGCGAGGGACTGAAGCTTATGAAAGCAGGCGAAACGGTCACTTTCCTTTTCCCGTCGCACAAGGTATACGGTTATTATGGGGACAAGAAAAAAATAGGTGCAGATGTGCCGGTGATCTCCACTGTCACTTTGCACAGCATAAACAAAGAAGAAGAAAACAATAATTAAAAACAATTTTTCAAAATGAAGAAAATCAGTTTCCTGCTATTATGCAGCATTTTATTGACCTTAACCTCCTGCAAAGAGGAGTATCCAGATCTTGACAACGGCATGTATGCCGAGATCAAGACAAACAGAGGCCCTATCCTGGCCGAACTTTATTACAAAGCCACTCCTATGACGGTAGCCAGTTTCGTTTCTCTTGCAGAAGGCAATAGCGAACTGGTAGACGAGCAGTACAAGGACAAGAAATTTTACAACAACCTCATCTTCCACAGGGTGATCAAAGACTTCATGATCCAGGGAGGTGACCCCACCGGAACCGGCAGCGGTGGACCCGGCTATAAATTCCCTAATGAGATCGTAGATACTTTACAACACAATGATAAAGGAATACTTTCCATGGCAAACTCGGGTCCCGATTCTAACGGAAGCCAGTTTTTCATCACTTTAAAAGAAACTCCATGGCTTAACGGGATGCACACCGTCTTCGGAAAAGTTGTGGAAGGACAGGATGTAGTTGATAGCATTGGTGCTGTTGAGACCGAAAAGCCCGGTGACCGCCCTTTAAAAGATGTAGTGATCGAGGAGGTGAACATTATCAGGAAAGGTAATGATGCCAAGAATTTTGATGCGCCAAAAGTGCTTTCTCAGGAGCTGGAGGATTTCAAGACCGAAACAGCCGAAAAAGCTAAGGCCTCAGAAGAGCGCAGAACTGCAAATCAGCAGCGTTTCGATGGTCTTGAAGCAGATGCCAAAGAGCTTGAGAACGGGGTGAAGATGACCTATCTTGAAGAAGGTGACGGCCCACAGCCTAAGAAAGGTGACACTGTAAAGGTTAATTACCAGGGTTACCTGGTTGACGGCGACCTTTTTGACACCAACATTGCTGAAGTAGCGAAAGAATATGAAATGTTCAACCCTCAAAGGGAAAAAATGCAGGGTTATTCTCCAATGCCGGTTGTATATGGACCCGATGCCCCTATGATCCCGGGATTTAAGGAAGGAATTTCCAACATGAAGGTTGGTGACAAAGCAGTGATCTACATTCCTTCAGACCAGGCTTATGGCCAAAGAGGAATGCCCCCTGTAATTCCGCCAAATGCAGATCTTATTTTCCAGATCGAAATAGTAGGAATTCAGGAATAAGTTTTCTGACGCACCAAAACCAAAGAGGCCCAAAAATGACATTTTTGGGCCTCTTTATATTTAAGAATTCTCTTCATTAATTCTTCTTCGGAATATCCTTAAGCACTTCAATGGTGAAGTCCCAGAACTTTTGGGCCGAAGAAATGCTTGCGCGTTCATCGGGTGAATGTGCACCGCGAATCGTGGGACCGAAGGAGATCATGTCCATTTCGGGATAATGATTTCCTAAAATTCCGCATTCCAGGCCTGCATGGCAGGCGGCAACTTCTGCCTTCTCGTTGTTCATCTTTTGATACAGTTCATCCAGCACCTTCAGGATCGCAGAATCTTTATTTGGTGCCCAGCCGGGATAAGAACCCGACAACTTCACCTCAAAACCGGCAAGTTCAAATCCAGAGCTAATACTGTTCGCCAAATCCTGCTTTGAAGACTCCACAGAAGAACGCGTAAGGCAAAGGATCTCGATCTTTCCATCCTTCACCTCCACGCGGGCCACGTTGTTCGAGGTTTCCACAAGCCCTTCGATCTCCGGGCTCATTCTGTATACGCCATTATGAGTAGCAGCAAGCGCTTTCAAGAGCAGCTCCTGTGCCCCTACTTCCATCACTTTTTCTGGTGAGGCAGTTTCAGAAAGGCTGATGTTCAGCTTTGGTTCGAGGGACTTATATTCCTGCTTGAGGGCTTCAGCAACTTCCTGAAAAGCTTTCTGAAAATCCCCTTTTTGAGCAGCCTCAACTGTAACTGTTGCCTCGCTTTCTCTTGGGATCGCGTTCCGCAAGCCACCGCCATTGATTGAAGCAATTCTCAATCCGAAGTTTTCAAAGCTATTGAACAGCAACCGGTTCATCATTTTATTAGCATTGCCAAGGCCTTTGATGATATCCATTCCCGAGTGGCCTCCCTGCAGTCCTTTAACCGAAATCTTAAAGCCTTCGGAATCCTGCGGCACAGCTTCTTCTTTATATTCGCGGGTTGCGGTGATATCCACGCCACCGGCACAACCTATTCCTATTTCGTCATCTTCTTCGGTATCTAAATTAAGAAGGATATCTCCTCTTAGAAGCCCTGGTTTGAGACCCATTGCGCCGGTCATTCCCGTTTCTTCGTCAATGGTGAAAAGAGCTTCCAAAGCAGGATGTTGAATGCTGTCACTTTCCAGGATTGTCATTATGGTAGCAACTCCAAGTCCGTTGTCGGCTCCCAAAGTAGTTCCGTTCGCTTTCACCCAGTCCCCATCGACATACATCTCGATACCCTGAGTGTCAAAGTCAAAATTGGAATCGTTGTTCTTTTGGTGCACCATGTCAAGATGCGACTGCAGCACCACCGCTTTGCGATCTTCCATGCCTTTAGTGGCAGGTTTCCTGATGATCACATTCCCCACCTCGTCTACCAGGGTTTCCAGCCCAAGTTTATTTCCGAAGTTTTTCATGAATTCTATTACCCGTTCCTCTTTCTTGGAAGCACGTGGCACAGCGTTAAGATCGGCAAAGTTATTCCAGAGCGGCTTTGGTTCTAAAGCCCTTATTTCTTCATTCATTGGTTGTAAATTTTGGATTTTCACAAATATAGGAAGAATATGTTTTTCAAATTTAAGTACACTCCCACCCCGCCTTTCCGTGCCGGTTGTTTCCCACCCCTGATGTGGTGTCCAGGACGGGGTGGGAATTTTGACCATAAAAGCTCCTTAAAAAGATTTTCACCTACTCTCCTACTGCTAATCCAAAAATCCTATTTTTGAGAGGTGAAGAAATATTCCGCACTTATTTTGGCTTTGCT
The DNA here is from genome assembly GCA_049687495.1 of Salinimicrobium sp. Taxonomy (GTDB): domain Bacteria; phylum Bacteroidota; class Bacteroidia; order Flavobacteriales; family Flavobacteriaceae; genus Salinimicrobium. Next base: position 9,109 of record JBAVJB010000027.1, on the reverse strand, counting down.
GCTGCCCGTCCAGATCCTTATCACCCGGATCCTGGCAGCACATCCCCTGTTCGTCGAAAAATGGTACAGCACCGGGATCTATCCTATTACTTCCTCCATCATGAGGTTGGGCCTGGGCTTTCTGCCTTTTTCCCTTGGGGACTTGCTGTACACCTTATTTATTGTCCTGCTCATTCGCTGGCTGGTGATAAGGATCAAACAAAAATTCAGAAATCCAAAAAAATGGGGACTGGAAGCCCTGGCAACGCTCTCCCTCATCTACGCCTGTTTTAACCTTTTTTGGGGGTATAACTATTACCGGCTTCCGCTGCACAGCACGCTGGAGATCGGCAATGACTACTCTACCGAAGAACTCGTGGAGCTCACCAAAAACCTCATTAGCAAGACCAATGAATTGCAGTACAGCATCACTAAAGATGATTCTGTGCAGGTAGAGCTGCCTTATTCAAAACAGGAGCTTTTGACCATGGCCACCACGGGCTATAAACATATTCAGGAGGATTTTCCTGAGCTGGATTATGACCAACCCAGCCTTAAACGCTCGCTATACAGCCTGCCGCTTACCTATATGGGTTTTAACGGATATTTGAACCCGCTGACCAGTGAGGGACAGGTGAATACTTTGATCGTGCCATTCAAGATACCGACTACTGCAAGTCACGAAATAGGCCATCAGCTGGGTTTTGCCGCCGAAAATGAGGCGAATTTCCTGGCCTGTTTGACCACAATGAACCATCCGGATATCTATTTTCGCTATTCGGGTAATGCTTTTGCATTGAGCTATTGTCTTAGCGAACTCTTCCGCAGAGATCCCGATCTCACCAATGAGCTTTTGGAGACGCTCAACTATGGTGTTCACCTCAATTACCTGGAGGTGCGGGAATTCTGGATGCAGCATCAAAATCCTTTTGAACCAATTTTCATGTTCACCTACAACAATTTTTTAAAGGCGAACAATCAGCCGCAGGGCATGCGCAGCTACAGCTATGTCGTGGCCCTATTGGTGAATTACTACAAGAATAATCCGCAGAAGCTATAGCAGCTGCAGCATTCTCAAATTTTTTTTATCTTAACGCCTTCAACTTTTTTTCACCCAATCCTAAACTACTTTATGAAACTTAAATTACTGTTTTGTGTACTGTTCAGTGCTGGTTTGAGCCTGCAGGCACAGGAGTATTTCCCCAAGAACGACGCGGTCAAGGCGGAAGTAAACACCAACTACACCGTATTCAAAAATGCCAAAATTCACGTCGATCCCAACACCACTTTGGAAAATGCCATGCTTGCCGTAAAGAACGGAAAGATCACCGCGGTGGGTAAAGACATTAAAGTGCCCGCCAACTCGGTTGTTATCGATCTAAAGGGAAAGGATATCTACCCTTCCTTTATCGACCTTTACAGCAGCTTCGGAATTGAAAAGCCCAAAGGCGGTGGCGGAAATCCTTACAGCGGAAATCCGCAGTATGATGCCTCCCGCGAAGGTTACTACTGGAACGATCACATTCGGCCGGAAACCGATGCGCTTGAGAGCTTCAATTATGATGCAAAGGCTGCCGAAGAACTTCGGAAGCTGGGCTTTGGAGTTGTAAATACACACATGCCCGACGGGATCGTGAGAGGTACCGGAATGCTGGTGGCTTTAAATTCCGAAGGAACCGAAGGTGACAGAATAATCGACGAGGAATCTGCCCAATATTTTTCCTTTGAAAAAAGTGCAAAATCAAAACAGGTCTATCCTACTTCCATCATGGGAGCCATGGCGCTGCTAAGACAGCTGTATCTGGATGCCGACTGGTATGCGAAAGGCAATGCAGACAATAAAGATCTTGCGCTTGAGGCGTTCAATGACAATAAAAACCTTGTGCAGATCTTCAAAACAGATAATCTACTGGACGAATTAAGAGCCGACAAAGTGGGCGACCAGTTCGACGTGCAGTATGTGATCGTGGGCAGCGGGAAAGAATTTGAAAGGCTGGACGCCATCAAAAACACCAAGGCTACTTACGTGGTGCCTCTAAACTTTCCTGAGCCTTTTGATGTGGAAGATCCATATATGGCAAACTACGCCAGCCTTGATGACATGAAGGAGTGGAACCAGGCACCTGCCAATCTAAAAATGATGGCGCAAAAAGGCATCCCTTTTACTTTAACCACTTTTGAAGCAGAAAAAGATTTTAAAGCAAACCTGCTTAAGGCCATTGAGTACGGTCTGGATAAGAAAACTGCTTTGGCAGCGCTAACAACCGTACCTGCAAAGGTCATTGGTCAGGAAAACAAGCTGGGGACGTTGAAAGAAGGCGCCTGGGCTAACTTCATCATCACTTCGGGTGATGTTTTTGACAAGGAGACCACGCTTTTTGAAAACTGGGTACAGGGTAAAAAAGCAGTGATCGAGGACATGGATATCGTGAACCTTAATGGCAGCTATGATGTCAAAGTTGCCGGCAACACCTATAAGGTTGAGGTCAAAGGAGAGGCTTCTAAGCCTAAGACCGAAGTTAAACTTGATAATAAAAAGATAGGGTCAAAAGTTACTTACAAGAACAACTGGCTTAACCTGCTGTTGTCTTCACCGGATACTACCAAAACCGAATACACCAGGCTTACTGCAAAAATTCCTGAAGAGGCTAGAAGCTTCAGCGGAAAAGTCATTTTACCGAACGGTACCGAAACTTCTTTTACTGCAGTTCAAACTGCCCCGGCTTCGGAAGAAGAGGAGAAAGAAGAAAAAGACGACACTCATGAAGTGTTGCCGGTAACCTATCCAAACATGGCCTATGGATTCAAAACACTTCCGAAGCAACAGGACATGCTGTTCAAAAATGCTACCGTGTGGACCAACGAGGAACAGGGAATTGCAGAGAACATGGATGTGCTGGTAAAAGACGGCAAGATCGCGAAAGTAGGAAAAGACCTTAAGGCAAGAGGCGCCACGGTGATCGATGCTACAGGCAAACACCTTACCAGCGGAATCATTGATGAACACTCGCATTTGGCGGTTTCAGCAGTAAACGAGGCCGGACAGAATTCTTCCGCAGAAGTGCAAATGTCAGACGTTGTTGATCCTGCAGACATTGGCGTGTACAGGGACCTTGCCGGCGGGGTGACTACGATGCAGGTGCTGCACGGTTCTGCAAACCCTATTGGCGGGCAATCGGTTATTCTGAAACTGAAATGGGGAGAAAATCCTGAAGATATGATCCTGGACAATTCTCCAAAGTTCATCAAATTCGCTTTGGGAGAAAACGTGAAGCAGTCCAACTGGAGCAGCAATTCGCGTTTTCCGCAAACCAGGATGGGTGTGGAACAGGTGTACATTGACTACTTCACCCGCGCAAAAGAATACCAGGAAAAAAAGAAAAGCGGAAAGCCTTACCGAAAGGACCTGGAACTGGAAACTCTTTCAGAGATCCTTAACAGCGAACGTTTTATCACTGCCCACTCCTATGTTCAAAGCGAGATCAATATGCTGATGAAAGTGGCCGAAAAATTCGATTTTCGAATCAACACCTTTACACACATCCTGGAAGGCTACAAAGTTGCCGATAAGATGGCAGAACACGGGGTTGGCGGTTCCACCTTCTCTGACTGGTGGGCGTACAAGTATGAAGTTAAAGATGCTATTCCGCAGAATGCCGCCATCATGCATGATGCAGGCGTTACCGTTGCAATTAACAGTGATGACCCCGAGATGAGCCGAAGACTCAACCAGGAGGCGGCAAAAAGTGTAAAATACGGTGGAATTTCTGAAGAAGAAGCCTGGAAATTTGTGACCCTTAACCCGGCTAAACTGCTTCATATCGACGACCGCGTGGGAAGTATCAAGGAAGGAAAAGATGCAGACCTCGTGCTTTGGAACGCGAATCCGCTTTCGGTTTATGCGAAGCCTGAGAAAACCATCATCGAAGGAAAGGTCTATTTTGATATAGAAAGGGATCAAGAGCTAAGAAAAGAGATCGAGCAACAAAAGAACCTGCTCACCACTCAAATGCTCAAGGCCAAGAACAACGGCCTTAAGACCCAGCCGATCAAAGATTCAAAGAAAGAAAAAATGACCTGTGAAACGCTTTAATTTCAGAAAAATGAAGAAACTACAATATATCATCCTGCCGGTGCTGCTGTTCATTGCAGGCAATGTTCTGGCTCAACAAACCCCGGCCCCGCAACAAAACCAGCCTGTGACCATTGTTGGCGCGACCGCGCATATTGGGAACGGAGAGGTCATCGAAAACAGCCTCATCGTCTTCCAGAATGGAAAGATCACAACGGTGACCGATGCTGACTCCTCAAAAAAGCCATATCCCGGCACCATTATAGATGCTGCCGGCAAACATGTTTATCCCGGCATCATTGCGCCAAACAGCACCCTAGGACTTGTAGAAATTGACGCCGTGGTACAGTCTGACGACGAAGATGAATTGGGAGACATGCTGCCCCACGTGCGCAGTTTGATTGCCTATAATGCCGAAAGCCAGGTAGTGGAAAGCATGAGGCCCAACGGAGTCTTGGTTGGGCAGATCACTCCGCGTGGCGGAAGGATCTCAGGAACTTCTTCCGTGGTACAATTCGATGCCTGGAACTGGGAAGATGCAGTCTTAAAGGAAAACGATGGGCTGCACATCAACTGGCCCAACAGCGTGCGACGTGGCCGCTGGTGGGAAGGTGAAGATCCGGGAATAAAGCCCAATGATAAGTACGAAGGCGAATTGACAGAATTGTCAGATTTCTTCAAGAACGCCAAAGCCTATCTTGCGGGGCCAAGAGATCAAAAGAATTTACCTTTTGAAGCCATGGATGCTGTTTTTAAAGGTGACAAAAAAGTCTACATCCATGCCGATGGGGAAAAAGAGATAGTGGACCTTATCAACTTCAAAAAAGAACACGATCTTAAGAATGTGGTGCTTGTTGGCGGCTACAACGCCTATAAAGTTGCCGATCAACTTAAGGAGAATAACATTCCGGTTCTGGTTGGCCGCGTACATAGCACGCCAAACCAGGAAGACCAGGATTATGATCTTCCATACAAAATGGCCAAACTGCTTAATGACAAAGGAGTTTTGGTAGGCCTGGAATCCAGCGGCGACATGGAGCGTATGACCAGCCGAAACCTGCCATTTTACGCGGGAACAGTTGTAGCTTTTGGAGCAGACAAGGAAGAGGCTTTAAAAATGATCACCTCCAACACGGCCAGGATCCTGGGCGTGGAAGACAAGATGGGAACTTTGGAGACCGGCAAAGATGCCACGCTTTTCATTAGCGAGGGCGATGCCCTGGATATGAGGACCAACAAGTTGAGCAAAGCTTTCATACAGGGCCGTGACATAAGCCTGGAAAGCCACCAAACCGAACTCGCGAAGCGCTACAGCAACAAATATGAACAACAGTCAAAATAGCCCTTTTTGAGAGGTCATAAAAAAAGCTCCCAAGTGGGAGCTTTTTTTGTTTTATGTCAAATATTGATCTAGACCTTGAACTTTTCAGAATTCAGCACCACCTGCGTGGAAGGCAGGACTGCTTTAGGCGTATCCTCGGCGGTGATAAAAATACGAATAGGTTTATAAGGCGTCACCGTTTCCAGGGAAGCCTTGTTCTTTTTACTTACCCTCAGGTTTCCAAGATTAATTGTCCCGTGCTTCTCGGTGACCATCCACACCACGTAATTGCGACGTGCGGGCGTAAGACGGTCCGGGTCGGCAAGGTTCGTGACCTCCAGGTTCACCTCGTAATTATCGCTCTTGTTCTTGTCTACCTGCAACACCGCTTCAGCTGCGGGCACTACTTCAGAAGTCGGAAATGTGATCTTCTTGGAGCAGGCCGTTACAAGAATGGCGGCAAAGATGAAGCTGAGCAACTTAAATGAGTTCTTTATTGACAAAGTATTCTTCTTAGTTTTCATTTTTAACTTTTTTGGTTTTTCTGAAATTAGGCCTTTTTGTCGGCTTTTGAAAATTCCTGCAATAGTTAGGCTTTATTCCTTCATAAAATTAATTCAAATTTAACTTTTCTGAAGTGCTGTGCGCCTCCCGCCGGACTTTCTTATCTTTGGCAAATGCAAAAACACATCTCCAGCCTGCAAAACCCAACTGTCAAAGACCTGTTGCAGTTACAGGAAAAATCCAGGGCCCGAAAAAAGCAAAATCTGTTTGTTGTTGAGGGCCTGCGGGAGATCGGGCTGGCATTGAAAGGCGGTTATGAGCTCAGGCAGCTGTTCTTTTGTTCCGAATTGATCTCTGCGGAAGCGCTTGACGGACTAAAAACTTCTAAAGCTGAATTCATCGAGCTCTCGCAGCCGGTGTACGAAAAGATCGCCTACCGCGGAAGCACCGAAGGAATTATTGCAACTGCCGAAGCCAAAAAATTAAGCCTTGAAAATGTCATTTTAAAGAGGAAAAATCCGCTGATCCTTGTGGCCGAGGCCCCCGAGAAGCCGGGAAATATTGGTGCCTTGTTACGCACTGCCGACGCCGCAGCCGTTGATGCTGTTTTTATTGCAAACCCAAAGACAGATATGTTTAACCCCAACATCATAAGGTCCAGCGTGGGTTGTATTTTTACTAATCAGGTTGCCACCGGCAGAACTTCAGAAATCATTAGTTTCCTAAAAGGGCAAAAAATTGACATTTTTGGAGCCGCACTGCAGGCTTCAGTTCCTTATAACAGCATCGACTTTACAGGGCCTTCGGCAATTGTCGTAGGTACAGAAGCCACGGGACTTTCCGAAGAATGGCTGGAGAATACCACTCAAAATATCGTCATTCCAATGCAGGGAGAGATCGACTCCATGAACGTCTCGGTAGCCGCCGGAATTCTCCTTTTTGAAGCAGCGCGGCAGAGAGAATTCAGAATTTAAAATTCAAAGTTCAAGTTTAGGTTTCAGGTTGCAGCTGAAGATCTTCCAGATTTTCTTTTCTCCTTGCTGTCTAAAAAAGACTGGTGCAAATTTTGATGTGTGGTTTGAAGCTAAAAACTGCCGCGACTTATTTATATTAGCGGGTTTAGCATTAATTCGAAAAAATTTGGAGCCTCAACTACTTTTCTACCTTATTTTAAGCATCATTATCATAGATTTTATCTTTGATAAATTTCTTGATGCGCTCAACGCAAAACATTTCGATGATCCTGTCCCTGCTTCCCTGCAGGATGTTTTTGATGAAGAAGAATACCAAAAATCCCAGCGCTACAAAAAGACCCGCTACAGGTTCGGGTTGATATCCTCATCATTTTCTCTTGCTGTGCTCCTGCTCTTCTTTCTCCTCGACGGATTTGAATTGGTAGACAATATTGCCAGAAGCATCAGTGATAATGCTATTGTTATTGGGCTCATCTTTTTTGGCATTATCATGCTTGCCAGTGACATTTTATCCCTGCCCTTCTCCTACTACAGCACTTTTGTGATCGAGGAGAAATTTGGGTTTAATAAGACCTCAAAAATGACATTTTTGACAGATAAGCTGAAGAGCTGGGGCATGATGATCGTTCTTGGTGGCGGCATCCTGGCGCTTATCATCTGGTTTTATAAAATTGCCGGCGACAACTTCTGGTGGTACGCCTGGATTCTTGTGGGCGTCTTTAGTATTTTTCTAAATATGTTCTACGCCCGGCTTATCGTGCCTTTGTTCAATAAGCAAAGTCCGCTGGAGGAAGGTTCTCTTCGGAAGAAAATAGAGGCTTATGCACAAAAAGAGGGGTTTAAACTGGAGAAGATCTTTGTGATAGATGGTTCAAAACGAAGCACCAAGGCCAATGCTTACTTCTCAGGCTTCGGAAATGAGAAAAGAGTGACGCTTTACGACACGCTCATCAATGATCTGGAAGAGGACGAAATCGTGGCTGTGCTTGCGCACGAGGTGGGACATTACAAAAAGAAACACATCATCATCAACATGATCTTAAGTATCCTGGTCACCGGCTTTACGCTCTGGCTGCTGTCGCTTTTTGTTGGCAGCCCCGCCCTTTCTGAAGCTTTGGGCGTGGAAAGACCCGGTTTTCATATTGGGCTGGTTGCATTTGGATTGCTGTACAGCCCGATCTCTGAACTTACCGGAATGCTGATGAACTATCTTTCAAGAAAATTTGAATACCAGGCAGACAATTTTGCCAAAAGAACCTTTGCCGCTTCGCCTCTTATCACAGGCCTAAAGAAGTTGAGCAAGAACAGCTTGAGCAATTTGACGCCACACCCGGCATACGTTTTTGTGCATTATTCGCATCCGCCGCTATACAAGCGCCTGCGCAATCTTAGCGCACATTAAATTGTTTGTCTTCAATCTTAATCGTATTTTTAATTTATGATGACCGAAGCCGCTATAGAAAAGGAAAACAAGGAAATTGCCCAGCAGTATAAAAAGCTGTTGCGCATTAGCTATCAAACGCTGAGCGATGAGGATAAAAAGCTCATCAGGCATGCCTTTGATGTGGCTGTTGACGCGCATAAAGATCAGCGAAGAAAGAGCGGCGAGGCTTACATTTTTCACCCTATTGCGGTGGCCAAGATCGTGGCTTCAGAAATTGGGCTTGATGCCACCTCTATAGCCGCGGCTTTGCTGCACGATGTAGTGGAAGATACACCTTACACGCTGGAGGATATCGAGCGCCTCTTTGGAAAGACCGTTGCCCGAATCGTAGACGGCCTTACCAAGATCTCGCACCTGCAAAACGACAAAGATGTGTCGCTGCAGGCAGAGAACTTCAGAAAAATGCTGCTCACCCTAAACGATGACGTACGGGTGATCATCATCAAGATCGCAGACAGGCTGCATAACATGCAGACCATGGACTCCATGCGTACAGACAAGCAGGAGAAGATCGCTTCAGAAACACTTTACATCTACGCACCTTTAGCGCATAGGATAGGGCTTTACAACATTAAGACAGAGCTGGAAGACCTGGGCCTAAAATATACCGAGCCCGAGGTTTATAATGACATACTTCAGAAGATTCGCGAAAGCAAGGAGGAGCAGGATGCTTACATCTCCGAATTTTCGCGAGTGATCAAAGAAAGCCTTGATAAAGAAGACATTGAATACAGCATTAAAGGCCGGCCAAAGTCCATCTACTCCATCCGTAGAAAGATGAAGAATCAAAACGTGAGCTTTGACGAGGTGTATGA
>JBAVJB010000026.1:0-4806 GCA_049687495.1 Salinimicrobium sp. | reverse complement strand
CCTTATTGTCTTAAGAAATCACCGTCCCCTCTTTCACCCCGTCTTCATCGGGGTTTACAAAGACCAGTTTGCCTTCTTTGTTCTCGGTCATCAGGATCATGCCTTCGCTTTCTACTCCGCGGAGTTTTCGAGGAGCGAGATTGACCAAAACGGTTACTTTTTTCCCGATGATTTCTTCGGGTTTAAAACTCTGGGCGATACCCGATACGATCGTGCGAATGTCAATTCCCGTATCCACCTTAAGCACCAGCAGCTTATTTGCCTTTGGCATTTTTTCAGCTTCCACAATAGTTCCCACTCGAAGATCCATTTTTGTAAAGTCTTCAAAAGTGGCAATTTCCTTCTGTGGTTCGGCTTGTTTTTTATCGGCTGCGTTGGCGGCCTTTGTAGCTTCTAATTTGTCCAATTGCTTCTGAATTTGTTCGTCTTCTATTTTCGAGAAAAGCAGTTCGGCTTTTCCAATTTGATGGCCGGCAGGTAATAATTCTGCTTCGCCGGCGATCTCTTCCCATTCGCTCTTCTCGAGACTTTCCCCATTTGCAAGTGCTTCGGAAGTTGGTTTCCCGTAGTTGAGCATATTCCGAAGTTTTTCTGCGGTGAAAGGAAGAAAAGGTTCAGAAATAGTCGCCAGTGCCGAAGCGATCTGCAAAGCTACATACATGATGGTCTTTACGCGCTCTTCATCGGTTTTGATCAGTTTCCACGGCTCCTCATCTGCCAGGTATTTGTTCCCTAAGCGGGCAACATTCATCAATTCTGCCTGGGCTTCTCTAAAGCGATAACGCTCAATAGAACTTTCGATTACCGCAGGATATGCTCTCAATTCAGCCAGCACCTGTTCGTCTACTTCGGAATATTTGCCCGGCTGCGGCACAATGCCGTTGTAATATTTGTTTGTTAGCACCACCACACGGTTGATAAAGTTTCCGAAGATGGCTACCAGCTCATTATTGTTCCTGGCCTGGAAATCTTTCCAGGTAAAGTCATTGTCCTTGGTTTCGGGCGCATTGGCGGTCAAAGCATAGCGCAGCACATCCTGCTGCCCCGGGAAATCTTCCAGGTATTCATGTAACCACACCGCCCAGTTCTTAGAGGTGGACAGCTTGTTCCCCTCGAGATTCAAAAACTCGTTTGCAGGCACATTATCCGGCAGGATATAACTGCCTTCGGCCTTTAACATAGCAGGGAAAATGATACAGTGGAACACGATATTGTCTTTCCCGATAAAGTGGATCAACTTGGTATCCTCATCTTTCCAGTAAGGCTCCCAGTCCTTTCCGGTTCGCTCTGCCCATTCTTTAGTAGACGAGATGTACCCGATTGGCGCATCAAACCACACGTAAAGCACCTTACCTTCTGCTCCTTCTACCGGAACGGGAATTCCCCAGTCCAGGTCACGAGTTACCGCCCGCGGGCGCAGCCCGTCATCTATCCAGGATTTCACCTGGCCGTAAACATTGGGTTTCCAGTCTTTTTTATGCCCCTCTAAGATCCATTTTTTGAGCCATGCTTCATATTGATCTAAAGGAAGGAACCAGTGTTTGGTTTCCTTTAAAGTTGGTGTCGCACCTGTGATGGCCGATTTGGGATTTATGAGATCTGTAGCGTTATGACTGGTGCCGCACTTTTCGCACTGGTCACCATAACTCTCTTCAAAGCCGCACTTTGGGCAGGTACCTACCACGAATCGGTCGGCGAGGAATTGCCCTGCTTCCGCATCATAAAGCTGCTGCGTGGTCTCCTCGGTAAATTTTCCGTCTTCATATAGCTTTTTAAAGAATTCTGAAGCTGTTTTGTGATGCACCTCTCCCGAAGTCCTTGAGTAATTGTCAAAAGAAATCCCAAAGTCCTGGAAAGAGGTTTTTATGATCCCGTTGTACTTGTCTACCACATCCTGTGGAGACACGCCTTCCTTCTTGGCCTTAATGGTAATAGGCACGCCATGTTCATCACTTCCGCAGACAAAGGCGACATCGCGGCCCTGCATTCTTTGGTAGCGGGCGTAGATATCTGCAGGCACATAAACGCCGGCCAGATGTCCAATATGAATAGGTCCGTTGGTGTACGGCAAAGCTGCCGTGATCGTATATCTCTTGGGTGATTCCATCGAAAAATCGGGTTCAAAATTAAAGGCTGTAAAGTTAAGCAAGTGCGGTGGAATACGCGTTAAATTCTTGTAAAAGGGGCCTGCTATAGGCTCAATTGTCGCTATTTTTACTAAAACTAGCCAATGAGAAAACTTTTACTCCTTTTTGCCTGCTTCGGAATTATCTCCTGCAAAAGCCATAAGCTCACAGCCGAATCAGAAGAAAAATACCAGCTTGAAAACCTTTCCGAAGTCATTTCCCGAAAGAACATTGACAACATCTACCCCGATGCTAACATAGCCGAAGGAACAGACCTTTTTGAAGAGGGCACCGTAGAGCGGCCTTACACCATTCTTTATCCCCATACTAAAGATGAGATCCTCATTGTGTGGCAGGACGCAAGCCGCAGCACACCGGAGCAGATCTACGTGGACCGCGAGGGCCGCTGGAGTTCCAAAAAGGGCATAAAAGTGGGCACTTCTTACGAAGAGCTGGAAGAGATCAATAACGGGCCCATCAAATTCTATGGCTTTGGCTGGGACTACAGCGGCGCCGTAGACTGGAACGAAGGCAAAATGGCCGACAGCGATGTGCAGGTGTTCCTGGCGCCGGAAAATGCCCCACCGCAAAGCTTTTACGGCGATCACATCATTGAAGAAGACCCCGAAAAGATCATCAACCTGCATTTAAAAGTGCGGGCAATCGTCTTCAAAAAATCCTGACATGGCAAAACATAATGAACTTGGTAAGGAAGGGGAAGAACTGGCGGTGGCGCACCTCTTAAATCACGGCTACAAGATCGTGGCGCGCAACTTCAGGTACCTGAAGGCCGAAGTTGACATCATCGCCCGGAAGAAAGGCGTGCTCGCGGTAGTGGAAGTAAAAACCCGCAGCACCCCCGACTTTGGTGATCCGCAGGAATTTGTAAAGAAAAAGCAGATCAACTCGCTAATCAAGGCGGTTGACTTTTTTGTGAATGAACAAAATCTTGATGTGGAGGTGAGATTTGACATTATTGCCATCATCAGGAACAAAGCCGGCACCCGGATCGAGCACCTGGAGGACGCGTTTCTACATTTCTAGCTCCTCGCCTTCCAATAACTCATCAAAAGTGGAATTTTTGACTTCTTCAGATCTTTCAATGACCGAAAAAGTCGCGTCGATCTCGAGGATCACCGCGGTAACCTGCTCCATACTTCCGAAGCCTTTTTTGCGAACGGCACCAAAAACCTTGCTCTTACTAAGCCGCTCCTTGTGCAGATTTTCTTCTAAAAACCTCCCTTTATAATAAAGCAAAGTAGGGGTCGTACTAAAGATCTTTTTAAAAACTTTCGACCTGTTCTCCATATAGGCAAAGATAAATTGCAACCCTGCCAGCAGGAGAAATGCCGTGAGTGTTTCTGAAAGTGACAAATCTTTGGCAGTAAGCGTACGTCCAAAAACGGCACCTACCGCTACGGCAATAATAAAGTCAAAGGCGCTCATGCTGGCAAGGGTCCTTTTGCCCGATATGCGCAAAATGAGCACTATCGCCAGATAGGCAGCGGTGCCCACAAGGAGAATACGCGCCACGGGTTCTACCCCATTCCACAAAAACCTTGTTTCATCCATCAGTCTTCGGCAACGTTAATTTGATAAACTTCATGAATATTCTCCTCCTGGTAATGCAAGTCGTTCTTAAGATGTTCAATAATGGCCTTTTTCAGCTGCTTTTCGGTCATCGTCGTCTGCTTGGGAAGCACCGTCACGTCATAGCTCACCGTTGGATTGCCATTGATCATCGTGTTGGTGAAGCTCACATCTTTGTTGATCACTTCAATATAATCCAACTTGTTCAAAGAGCTCTCCAGGTTTTCAGTGAGTTCGGTATTCATGCTCGCCTTCCGCAGAAATGGCGGCTCACTGAATTGCCAGAACATCATTGCCCCAATGGCCAAAACAACGAAGCCGCTGGTAAGCCAGGTCATTCTTTTATTTCCTTTTAAAAAACGCACGCCGCTGGGAGTCACTTTTCCGTAGAAATAGAAGACAAGCGTGGCGGCAACATGGATTCCCAGAAGCTGAAGCACCACTCTAAAGCTGCTGCTAAGGATCACTTGCATGTCCATAAGGTAAATTCCCGCACCAATCAGGCCCACCGGCGGGGCCAGGGAAGCAGCAACGAGAATTCCAACGGCTGCACCCGATACGAGGCTATCCCGTTCTGATTGTACAATATTTATTGCGCCTGCAAAACCCGAAATAAGAGGCAGCAAAAGTGCCACTTTTGAAACATGGCTTATCTCGATCATCAACGGAGTAAGCGTTGTCAAAGGAAAGATGACGGTCATTATAAAGCTTACCAGCACCCCTGTGCCAATGGCCATTCCATAGCGCTTAAGGCTACTTAACAAAAGACCTTTTTTGCCTGCCGCCGTGCCAAGAGCAGCATTCATGGCCGGGCCGGCAAATGGCGCGACCAGCATAGCTGCTACCAGCAGGTAAACAGTGGTGGTGTAAAGGCCTATCCACACGATGATCCCGGCAGCAATAGAGTAGCCTATCAGGCCTTTGATCGAGCCAACGCTTTGTATCCCGCCAAGATAGATCTCGAGGGAACTTTTTGGCTGCACATCTGCGACCTGGTCGGGGGCATCTGATGCCGGAGGATAGAGCGTGATCACTCCCCGAGGAATAAGGCTGATTTCGGGTTTTTCGTAGTCATCCAGCCGCTTCAGGA